>NZ_JBNHHC010000015.1:0-176417 GCF_059091865.1 Arthrobacter sp. B0316-1-20
TGGCGGGGAACAAGCGGTGCAGGTCGGCGGCCTGGTCCATTCTGGCGCGGGCCCGGTGCTCGGGCAGGCCGAGCAGGCAGCCCAGTTCCTCCGCCGCCGAGGTGGCGGCCAGCAGCCGCCGCTGCTTCAAGGTGGTGCAGCCCGGCCCCGGCGGCGGCAGCTGCGCCAGCGCGCTCCGGCCCAGCCGCGCCTCCAGCGCCACCTCCCGGCCGTCCAGCCAGCACCGCACCCGCTGCACCGCGGCCAGATGCTCCACCGTCTCCTGATACCCCAGGCCCTGGGTCTCGGAGCCGGTCAGGGTGGCCAGCAGCACCGCCGGCTCCGCGCCCGCCACCAGTGTTTGAAGGCGTTCGGCGTAATAGTCCGCGTTCGCTTTCGAATCGAACAAACCCTCCGGCAGCCAGCACCCCTCGGGCAGGTTCGGCAAATCCGCGAACTCCGCCGGCACCGGCCCCACCCCCGGCGGCCGGTCAACGGCGTCGTCCAGATCCCGCGGCTCGAAGTCCTGGCGGTACGCCCGGTTCCCCTGATCGAGCTCCGCCTCCGGAGCCGGCGGGATCTCCAGCCCCGCGTACGGGTCCGGGCCCGGCTCGAACACCGGCTCCGCCCACCGCTCCGGAACCGGCACCGGCTCCTTCCGGGCCGGCTTCATCCGCGCCAGAATCAGCGCGATCGCCGCCTCACGCTCCTCCTGCGACGGCAACCGCCGGCCCTGCCCGGAGACCGGTCCCCGCTCCGCGTTCTCCTCCATGACCCCACTCAACCAGCTACCTACGACAATTTGGCGGCAACAAAATACGGGTGGGGATTAGAGGATGGCTGGGGCGTTGTGGCCGGAAAGAATCTCGTCGGCCGAAGTCTGGCAAGGATGAATCGAGGCGGCAGCGAAACTGTGGCCCGGGAAGATTCGTGGCGGCAGCAGGACTGTGGCCCGGGAAGATTCGCGGCGGCAGCAGGACCGTGGCCCGGGAAGATTCGCGGCGGCAGCAGGACCGTGGCGGGGCTGATTCGGGCAGCAGGACCGTGGCGGGGCTGATTTGGGCAGCTGGAAGCGGGGCCGCGAAGGTTAGGGACGGCCGAAAGTACGACGGGGAAGGTTCAGGCGACAACGTAACTGTGGCGCGGAAGACTTGGTGCGCCGCCCCGCTGCCACAGTTACTCCCCTGCCGAAGCCCGTTCGGCCGGCCGGAAAGCCTCGATGCCTTCGAGCAGTCGGGCGAGTTCGCGTCGGCTGCTGCCGGGCAGCGGTTGCAGCGGCAGGCGCGGGTCGCCGGCGTCGATGCCAGCCGCCCTGGCCAAGCCGTACAGGTTGCTGAGGGGCCTGAGCGTCCCAAAGTAGGCCATCAACGGTGCCAGCACCGAGCGCGCTGCCTCTGTTGCTTCCACGTCGCCGGCCTCCAGGGCATCGCGCAGCAGGCGGTAGTGCGCCGGCAGGACGGCGATCGGGCCGCCGTGCCAGGCGTCCGCAGCGAATCCGGCTTCTGCAATCAAGGCATCGCCGCTCATGCCATGGCTGAAGTCCGTCGCCCCTGCGGGCAGCAGCCGTCGAAGTTCTTCACAACGTGTACGGAATACACCCGCGTCAGGCGCAGATTCCTTGACTGCAACGATGTTCGGTTCAACTGCGAGTTCTGCCACCAAATCCAAGCTAAAGCTGAACTGGGTGGTGCGCGGATTGCTATACAGGCACACCGGGAGCGCCGACTGCCGGGCGGCCGCAACGCATTGGGCTGCGACTTCCTCGTCGGTCAACGGATAGTAGGAGACGGTGGAAACCAGCAACCCATCGACACCCGCCGCCGCGGCGTCGTCGATGTTTTGCAGGAGTTCACGGGTGCCCACGGCGCTCACGCCCGCACACACAGGCAGCCCGGGGCGCACTGTTTTCGCCGCTTCCACTGCCGCTGTGACGACATCTCGCCGTTCCGCACGGTCCAAATAGGCAAAGTTGCCGGAACTGCCCAGCACCGTTAGTGCGTCGACGGGTGACTCGGCCACCGCGGAAACGTGACGGCCCAACTCCGCGAAATCGACACTGCCGTCGTCGTGGAAAGGAGTCACCGGATAGGCAATGAGACCGCGGAATGGATTCATGCCGCTATTTTAGGTCAGCGCGGGCGCCGCCAGGACACAGCAAGTGCTGGCGATGTGCGACAGCGGCGCGCAACGGGGCACGGGCGTGGCTGGTCGAAGGAAGCCAAAGCAGTCCTCGAACCGGGGCGGCGGTTAGCCGAAGACGGGGCCGCCGATGAAGGGGTCAACCGCCAGCGCCAGGAACAGAACCGTCAGATAGCTGATGGAACCGTGGAACACGCGCATGGCGCTCTTGTTCGTGGCGGCCGGGGTTTCGGTACCCCGCTTCGCCAGCGCGTACAGGCGGTGCGATTCATACACGAAATAGCCACCGCTCAGCAGCGCCACGATGGTGTAAACCCAGCCGGCGCCGCCGACCGGGGCCAGCAGCAGCGAGCAGGCCAGCGTGGCCCAGGCATACAGGACCACCTGCACGGACACCTGGCGGGCGCTGGCGATGGCGCCAAGCATCGGGACGTTCGCGGCGTTGTAATCGTCGCTGTACTTCATGGACAGCGGCCAGTAGTGCGGCGGTGTCCACAGGAAGATCACCATGAACAGGATCACGGCGGGCCAGGCCAGCGTGTTGGTCACTGCGGCCCAGGCGATCAGCACCGGGAAGCATCCGGCGGCGCCGCCCCAGACAATGTTCTGCGAGGTACGGCGCTTGAGGATCAGGGTGTAGATGACGACGTAGAAGAAGATCGCGCCGACGCCGAGCATGCCGGCCAGCGGATTGGCACCGAACCAGAGCAACGCGACGGCTACAACGCCCAGCACCCAGGAGAACACCAGAGCCTCACGGGGGGTGAGTTCACCGGTGACCAGAGGCCGGTTCTCCGTCCGGTGCATGAGCTTGTCCATGTCCCGGTCGATGTAGCAGTTGAAGGACCCTGCGGACCCCGCGGCCAGCGCGCCACCGATCATCGTGGCGGCCATCAACCAGAGGTCCGGGAAGCCGCCGTGGGCGAAGATCATGGTGGGCAGGGTGGTGACCAGCAGAAGTTCCATGACACGGGGCTTCGTGAGCGCTATGTACGCTTTGGCCTTGCGCGAAAAGCCGGGCTTGGCCGGAACGGCCAACGCCTGGTCCGGCACGGTCTGCATATTCAAGGAAAAACCACTCAGTTCTGCTGGAGTCCATCTGACACACGAAAACGCCCGGCCGCTTGGGGGCGGGTCAAGGTGCACCTCCATCATACTCCTTCTATCTGTCGTAGAAACCGACGCAGCCGGTGGCCGCGTCGGTTGGGGCAAAAACAATGGGTGCTGTGTGACTGTGCGCACCGTAAAGCTTCCTGCGCATTGCAGGCTCAGCGGATAGAGTGGGGATCGAGCGCCAATCCGCGGGGATCGTGGCGCAACAATGCTCAAGGCAGTATGAACGGCGTAGTCCACCTGGGTCCGCGGCTGCGGGCGCCTTTTCCGGACCGTCGGTGCTGCTATGTCGATCAGAAAGGGCCCCTCGGTGCCGCATATGCAAGATCAGGAATTGTCGTGGACATCGCTGGACCAGCGGGCGGTGGACACGGTGCGGGTGCTCGCCGCCGATGCCGTGGAGAAGGTCGGCAACGGCCACCCCGGCACCGCCATGAGCCTGGCGCCGGCCGCCTACTTGATCTTCCAGCAGTTCATGCGGCACGACCCGACGGACCCGCACTGGGTGGGCCGTGACCGCTTTGTCCTCTCCCCCGGCCACACCTCGCTGACGCTGTACATCCAACTGTTCCTCTCCGGATACGGCCTGGAACTGGACGATCTGAAGGCGCTGCGGACGTGGGGATCGCTGACACCGGGCCACCCGGAGTACAAGCACACGCCGGGTGTTGAAATCACCACCGGCCCGCTGGGCCAGGGCCTCGCCTCCGCCGTCGGCTTCGCCTATGCGCAGCGCCGCACCCGCGGCATGTACGACGCCGATGCGGCCGCCGGCGAGAGCCCCTTCGACCACACGGTGTGGGTGATCGCATCCGACGGCGACCTGCAAGAAGGCGTCACCTCGGAGGCCTCGTCGCTGGCCGGCCACCAGGAACTGGGCAATCTGGTGGTGCTCTACGACGACAACAAGATTTCCATCGAAGACGACACCGACATCGCCTTCACCGAGGACGTGCTCAAGCGCTACGAAGCGTATGGCTGGCACACCCAGCGCGTGGACTGGACCGAAACCGGCGAGTACGCCGAAGACATTCCGGCCCTGTTCGAGGCGTTGAAGGCCGCGAAGGCCGAAACGTCCCGGCCCTCGATCATCTCGCTGCGCACCATCATCGGATGGCCAGCTCCTAAGAAGCAGAACACCGGCAAGATCCACGGCTCGGCGTTGGGCGCCGACGAAGTCGCCGCCGTCAAGGAGCTGCTCGGCTTCGATCCGGAGCAGCACTTCGCGGTGGAGCAGGAGGTGCTGGACCACGCCCGGCAGGTTGCCGCCCGCGGCAAGCAGGCCCGCGCGGACTGGGACGCCGGTTACCAGGTGTGGCGGGAAGCCAACCCGGAGAACGCCGCGCTGCTGGACCGTGTGCAGGCTTCGGAGCTGCCGCACGGCTGGGAGCAGGCGCTGCCCGAGTTCCCCGCCGGCAAGGACATCTCCACCCGCGCTGCCTCCGGCAAGGTGCTCAACGCCATCGGTCCGGTACTCCCGGAACTGTGGGGCGGCTCGGCCGACTTGGCCGAATCGAACAACACCACGATCGAAGGCGCTCCGTCCTTTATTCCCGAGTCGCGGCAGACCGACATGTGGTCCGGCGGCCCCTACGGCCGGGTGCTGCACTTCGGCATTCGCGAGCATGCGGCAGCGTCCATCGTCAACGGCATTGTGCTCAGTTCCAACACCAGGGCGTTCTCCGGGACCTTCCTGATCTTCAGCGACTACCAGCGTCCGGCCATCCGGCTGGGCGCACTGATGGGCGTTCCCTCCATCTACGTGTGGACGCACGATTCCATCGGCCTCGGCGAAGACGGACCCACCCACCAGCCGGTGGAGCAGCTGGCGAGCCTCCGCGCCATCCCGGGCCTCGACGTCGTCCGCCCTGCCGACGCCAACGAAGTGGCCCAGGCGTGGAAGGCGATGCTGGAGAACCACAGCAACCCGGCCGGCATTGTGCTCACCCGGCAGAACCTGCCGGTCTACGACCGCGGAGAAGCCGGCTTCGCCTCCGCTGACAATGTCGCCAAGGGCGCTTACGTCCTGGCTGAAGCCCAGTCCGGCGGCACGGACGCCACCCCGCAGGTGATCCTGCTGGCCACCGGCTCCGAAGTCCAGCTGGCCGTCCAGGCCCGCGAAACGCTGCAGGCCGACGGCATCGCCACCCGCGTGGTTTCCGTGCCGTGCCTCGAGTGGTTCACCCGCCAAGACCCCGCCTACCGCGAATCCGTGCTTCCGGCCGGCGTCAAGGCCCGGGTCTCGGTGGAAGCCGGCATCGCGCAGTGCTGGGAGGGCTTGGTCGGCGACGCCGGCCGAAGCGTGTCCCTGGAGCACTACGGTGCCTCCGCCGACTACAAAACCCTGTTCCGCGAATTCGGCATCACGGCCGAGGCTGTTGTCGAGGCCGCCCGTGACTCGCTCGCACAGATCAACAACTCCTAAGGAGGACGCGATGTCCAACCCGAATACCCAGGCACTCTCCGATGCCGGTGTCTCCATCTGGCTCGACGATCTTTCGCGCCAGCGGATCACCTCCGGGGACTTGAAGACCCTGATCGACGAAAAAAACGTGGTGGGCGTGACGACCAACCCCTCCATCTTTGCAGCGGCCCTGCAGGACGGCCGCAGCTACGAGGCGCAGGTACACCAGTTGGCAGCCGATGGCGCGGACGTGGACTCGGCGGTCTTCGCCATCACCACGTCCGACGTGGCCGAAGCCTGTGACCTGTTCTCCCCGCTCGCGGAAGACACCGGCGGCGTGGACGGACGGGTGTCGATCGAGGTTGACCCGCGGCTGGCCCGCGACACCCAGGGCACCGTCGCCGAGGCCAAGCACCTGCACAAGGCCGTGGGCCGGACCAACGCGTTCATCAAAATTCCCGCCACCACCGAAGGCCTCGAGGCCATCACCGAGACCCTGGCGGCCGGCATTAGCGTCAACGTCACGCTGATCTTCTCGCTGCAGCGCTACCGCGAAGTGATCAACGCCTTCATGCTGGGGCTGGAGCAGGCCAAGGAGAACGGCAAGGACCTGGCCAGCCTCCACTCGGTGGCTTCCTTCTTTGTTTCCCGTGTGGACAGCGAGATCGATAAGCGCCTGGACGCGATCGGCTCCGATGAAGCAAACGCGCTGAAGGGCAAGGCCGGTGTGGCCAATGCCCAGCTGGCGTACCAGATCTACGAAGAGCAGTTCGCCACCGAACGCTGGCAGGTTCTCGCCGCGTCCGGTGCCCGCCCGCAGCGGCCCTTGTGGGCTTCCACCGGCGTGAAGAACCCGGACTACCCGGATACGCTGTACGTCACCGAACTGGTGGCTGACAACGTGGTCAACACCATGCCGGAGAAGACGCTGGAAGCCGTCGCCGACCACGGCAAGATCGAGGGCGACCGGATCACCGGCAACTACCAGGAAGCGAACGAGGTGCTGGACCAAATCGCCAAGGTTGGCATCTCCTACAACGAGGTGGTCGAACTCCTCGAGGAGGAGGGCCTGGAGAAGTTCGTCACCAGCTGGCAGCAACTGCGCGAGACCGTCCAGAACGCGCTGGACTCGGCACCGGGAGCATCGAAGGCATGAGCTCGCTGGCCTTCGAAGCATCGGGAGCTGCGCTGGCCGCTGTCCGCCGGCACATCGACACCTTGGTCGAGGACCGGGTCGCGTCCCGGATTGCCTCGCAGGACAATACCCTGTGGGGCCCGGAGGCCGAAGCGGAGGCCGCAGTCCGCCTCGGCTGGGTGGATGCTGCCGCGCTCTCCCGCCCGTTGGTGGCGGGCATTCTGGAGCTCCGCAGGGAACTTGCCGCCGAAGGCGTGACCCGGTTCGTGCTGGCCGGTATGGGCGGATCCTCGCTGGCCCCCGAAGTCATCGCCAATACCGCCGGTGTGGAGCTGACCGTGCTCGACAGCACGGATCCGCAGCAGGTAGGTGCCGCCCTGGCGGAGCGGCTTGCGGACACCGCCATCATCGTGGCCTCCAAATCCGGTTCCACCTTGGAAACCGATTCGCAGCGCCGGGTCTTCGAACAGGCGTTTGCCGACGCGGGCCTGGACGCCGCTTCGCGGATCATTGTGGTCACCGACCCCGGGTCACCGCTGGATCAGGCGTCCCGCGAAGCCGGCTACCGGGCGGTGTTCAACGCCGATCCCGACGTTGGCGGGCGTTACTCCGCGCTGACCGCTTTCGGCCTGGTCCCTTCCGGGCTGGCTGGCGTGGACATCGAAAGACTGCTTGACGACGCCGAAGAGGCAGCCGAAGTACTCTCCGAGGACTCCGCCGACAACATGGCCCTGGCACTGGGTGCGGCGATGGCCGGTACTGAGCCGCTCCGCAGCAAAATCGCCATTGTCGACGAAGGCTCCGGGATTGTCGGCTTCGGTGACTGGGCCGAACAGCTGATCGCCGAGTCCACCGGCAAGCTCGGCACCGGTCTGCTGCCTGTGGTGGTCAACTCCGGTGATCCCGAGACGGTCTCCAAAGCCGCCGATGTGCTGGTCGTCCGGTTGGTCGCTCCCGATCACGAGGTGACCCTCGGAGCTGACGAAATTGCGGTGGGCGGCAGCCTGGGCAGCCAACTGCTGCTCTGGGAGTACGCCACGGCCGTGGCCGGCCGCCTGCTGGGCATCAACCCCTTCGACCAGCCGGATGTGGAAGCGGCCAAGGCCGCCGCGCGCGGACTGCTGGAAGAGCGTCCGGAGGCAATGCTTCCTGACTTCACCGACGGTGCGGTCCAGGTACGCGGCAGCGGGCTGGGCATGGGCAGCTCGCTAGACGACGCGCTCCGGGACCTGCTGGGCAAACTTGGGCCGGACGGCTACCTCAGCGTCCAGGCCTACCTGGACCGCTTCGGCCAGGCAGAGCTGGAACGGATCCGCCCCCTGTTGGCCGCGGCAACCGGCCGTCCCGCCACGTTCGGCTGGGGACCGCGCTTCCTGCACTCCACCGGCCAGTTCCACAAGGGCGGACCGGCCACCGGGGTCTACCTGCAGCTAACCGGCGAAGCCGCCGCGGACATCCCCATCCCGGGCCGCGCGTTCAGCTTCGGCGAACTGATTGAAGCCCAGGCAGCCGGCGACGCCAACGTCCTGCGCGAGGCTGGCCGGCCGGTGCTGCGCCTTCACTTGGCTGACCGAGCAGCGGGCCTGCGCCAGGTGATCGACGCCGTATCCCGACTCGCCGGAAAGTAGTAATGGCCCCTTCCACTCCACCCCGCCGTCCGGCCAACCCGCTGCGGGACCCCCGCGACCGGCGGCTTGACCGCATTGCCGGCCCTTGTTCCCTGGTCCTGTTCGGCGTGACCGGAGACCTTGCGCGCAAGAAGCTGATGCCGGCCGTTTACGATCTGGCCAACCGCGGACTGCTGCCGCCCAGCTTCGCGCTGGTCGGCTTTGCCCGCCGGCCATGGGACGACGCCGAATTCGCGGCCCAGGTCAAGGAATCCGTGCAGCAGCACGCCCGGACCCCGTTCCGCGAGGACATCTGGACGCATCTGGCTGCCGGCATCCGGTTTGTCGAAGGAGCTTTCGACGACGTCGACGCCTTCGAGCAGTTGGGCGCCACGTTGAAGGAGCTCGATGAACAGCGCGGGACCCAGGGGAACCACGCTTTCTACCTCTCGATCCCGCCCAAGGCGTTCGAGCAGGTGTGCCAGATGCTCTCCTCGCACGGCCTCGCCCAGGCCACCGAAGATGCACCCGGCATGCCCTGGCGTCGGGTGGTCATCGAAAAGCCCTTCGGCCATGACCTACAGTCCGCACGTGAGCTGAACAACATCGTTGAATCGGTTTTCCCGGCGGACGCGGTATTCCGGATCGACCACTACCTGGGCAAGGAGACCGTCCAGAATCTGCTGGCCCTTCGCTTTGCCAACCAGTTGTTTGAACCGCTCTGGAACGCCAACTATGTGGATCATGTGCAAATCACCATGGCCGAAGACATCGGCATTGGCGGCCGTGCGGGCTACTACGACGGCGTCGGCGCGGCTCGCGACGTCATCCAGAACCACCTGCTCCAGCTGTTGGCTTTGACCGCGATGGAGGAACCGATCTCCTTTAACGCGGAGGACCTGCGGGCGGAGAAGGAAAAGGTGCTGGCCGCCGTCAAGCTTCCCGAGGATCTCTCGGCCCATTCGGCCCGGGGGCAGTACACCGGCGGCTGGCAGGGCGGTGAAAAGGTCATTGGCTATCTGGAGGAAGAAGGCTTTAATCCCGATTCGGTCACCGAGACCTATGCGGCGCTGCGGCTGGACATCCACACCAGGCGCTGGACCGGTGTTCCCTTCTACCTGCGGGCCGGCAAACGGTTGGGCCGCCGGGTGACAGAGATCGCCGTCGTCTTCAAGCGGGCCCCGAATCTGCTGTTCCCGAACCACACTGAGGACGATTTCGGCCAAAATGCGGTGGTGATCCGCGTCCAGCCGGACGAAGGGGTCACCATTCGCTTCGGCTCCAAGGTACCCGGCACCCAAATGGAAGTCCGCGACGTCACGATGGACTTTGGCTACGGGCATGCGTTCACCGAGTCGAGCCCCGAGGCCTACGAGCGGCTCATCCTGGACGTGCTGCTCGGCGAGCCGCCGCTGTTCCCGCGGCACCAGGAAGTTGAGCTCTCTTGGAAGATCCTGGACCCGTTTGAGGAACACTGGGCGGAAAGCCGGACCAGGCCGGAGCCGTACTCCCCCGGCAGCTGGGGACCGGCGTCGGCCGATGAACTGCTGGCCCGCGACGGACGCACTTGGAGAAGGCCATGATCAAAGACCTCAAAGACACCACCACGTCCAAGGTCTCGAAGGAAATTGTGGCCATGCGCGAGCAGGGCGGCGTCGTGGCGCTGGGACGGGTGCTCACCCTGGTGGTCGTGACCTCGTTGGGTCATGAGGAGGAGGCCATTTCCGCTGCCAATGCCGCCAGCCGTGAACATCCCTGCCGGATCATTGTGCTGGTGGATGCGGGAACGCAGGCCAAGACCCGCCTCGATGCCCAAATCCGGGTCGGCGGCGACGCCGGGGCAGCCGAGGTCATCGTGCTGTACGGTTACGGCCAGCTAGCGTCCGAAAGTGAGTCCCTGGTCGCCGCCCTGCTGCTGCCGGATGCCCCGATCGTGGCCTGGTGGCCGCACGGCATGCCGAAGGATGCTTCGCGCACGTCGGTCGGCCGGATTGCCCACCGCCGCATCACGGATTCCGGCAATGAGTCCGACCCGCAGCAGGCGCTGTTCAGCCTGCGCGACACCTACACCGCCGGCGATACGGATCTGGCCTGGACGCGGCTGACCAGATGGCGCATCCAGCTGGCCGCCGTCCTGGACCAACTGGAGCCGGCCCCGGTTACGTCCGTTGCGGTGGAGGGGGCGTCCGACTCCCCTAGCACGGTTTTGCTGGCGGCGTGGCTGACGTTGGCCCTGAACGCCCCGGTGACCATCGTGGAAGACCTCGCGGGCACCGGCATCCGAGGAGTTCAGATCTCGCGGACGACCGGCGACATTCGTATTCTGCGTCCCGGTCCCAGTGTGGCCGAACTCCTGATGCCCGGCCAACCGGTCCAGCGGATTTCGTTGCCGCGCCGGCCGCTGGAAGAGTGCCTGGCCGAAGAGCTTCGCCGGCTCGACCCGGATGAGGTATTCGGTGAAGTGCTGATACATGGGTTGCCCCGGACCAATTTGAGGAGCGTGCGCCGCAGTGAACGCTGAACCACACGTCGTCGTCCATCCCGACGTGGCCGCCCTCGCGGCCGCGACCGCCACGAGGCTGGTCGAACGGCTGGCAGCCGTCCAGTCCGAACGCGGCGAAGCCACCGTGGTGCTCACCGGCGGCAGCCTGGGTATCAACACGCTCAAGGCGGTCGCCGCGGTTGAGCTTCCCGCCGGTTTCGAGTGGTCGAAGGTGAATGTCTGGTGGGGAGACGAACGTTTCGTCGCGAAGGACAGCCCGGACCGCAACGAGCGGCAGGCGCGCGAAGCGCTGCTGGACGGACTCCCCCTGGACCCAGCCCGAGTGCACCCCTTCGGCGCCGTTGGCGAATACGCCGACCCGGAGGCGGCCGCCGTCGCCTATTCCGCGGCCCTCCGACAGGCTGCGGCTGGCGAGGGCACCAGCGGCCCGGTACCGAAGTTCGATGTGCTGCTGCTCGGCGTCGGCCCTGACGCCCACATTGCCTCGCTGTTTCCCGAAATGGCCGGTATCCGTACCGAAGACCGCTCCGCAGTCGGTGAAACCGATGCGCCGAAACCGCCGCCGGAGCGCGTGACCCTCACGCTCCCCACGATCAATTCCGCAGACGAGGTGTGGCTGGTAGTGGGCGGCAGCGACAAGGCCGGCGCGGTAGGACTGGCGTTGGCCGGTGCCAGCCCGGTGCAGGTACCCGCAGCCGGCGCACGCGGACGAAAGCGCACCGTCTGGCTGCTGGATCAGGACGCGGCATCCAAGCTGCCGGAGGCCCTGCTCTCGCCGGACGAGAACGGCGACGATTAGAAGCCTGATTCTCCTTTACCCGGCGCAGCCATCGACGGTGGATCTGCGGGTCGAAGACGGCCGGAGGCGGCCGCTTGTGCTGTCCCTAGTCGCTCTGGCGCCGGCGGGCTGACTCGGCCCGCCGAAGCGCTTCCCGCCGTCGCCGGCGCAACTTTTCCAGCGCCTGTTCCACCACGGCCTCGGCCTCATCCGGGCTGCGCCGTTCCTTGGCGTACTCCAAATGGCTCTTGTAGGGCTCCTCGCTGCTGCGGACTTCGGCACCGCCGCCGCCGGGCTCCCTGGCGGCCGTTTGGCCGCAGTGCGGGCAATCCCACAGCGGCGGGATGTCGGCTTCGCCGAGATTGGCGAAGACCGGTGTGGTCTGGTGTCCCTTCGGGCACCAGTAGGTGACCGGGACTTTGGTGACCGGGACTACCGTCCGGCCGGTAACGGCCTGCCAACCGGCAAGCCCGGCGCCGGTTTCGGAACCGACCCGGACGGCCCGGAAGGAATTAGACGGATCAACCATGTTTGCCCCCGATTACCACAATGGATGCCCCCTGCATCGGGCACCAGTCTACGGTGGGAACAGCGCAGGGTTAAGGGGTAAGGGCAAAGTCTCTCGGAATTCCGGCCGACCGGAACCGGGCCGGAAAGCGGCGGGCCCGGCGAAGAGTTCGTGAGGATTCCGCGCTTAGGATTCGGCGCTGAAACGCATCATCAGGCCGAGAGCCACGATGACCGCGCCCCAGACCAGTCCCAGAACCACCGTGAACCGGTTGAGGTTCCGCTCTGCGACGCCGGACGATCCCAAGCTAGTGGTCATGCCACCGCCGAACATGTCGGACATGCCGCCACCGCGCCCCTTGTGGAGCAGGATAAGCAGGGTCAGCAGCAGGCTGGTGATGCCGAGCAGGATTTGCAGAGTGATCTTCAGAGCTTCCACAGTGGCCTTTCGTCAGCTGTCGGGATATCCCAGTGGCGGGCAGACATCACTTTGTCAGCAGATGGTGTTCGAACCTGACAATATTAGCAAATTCGCCCGCGTCCAGACTGGCCCCGCCAACCAACACGCCGTCGACATCGCGCTCGTTCAGGATTGCGGCGGCATTACCCGCCTTCACGGATCCGCCGTAGAGCAGGCGGACGCCGGCTGCCACGGCCTCGTCGAACAGGACGGCCATCTCGGCGCGGATGGCTGCGCACATCTCCTGCGCGTCCTCAGGACCGGCCACCTCCCCGGTGCCGATCGCCCAGACCGGCTCGTAGGCGATGACCAGGCTTGCCGCTTGTTCAGCGTCGAGGCCGGCCACGTCTGCACGCAACTGGCTGAGCGTGTGCTCCACGTGGTGTCCTGCCTGGCGCACCTCAAGGCCCTCGCCGACGCACAGAATGGGGGTCAGCTTATGCCGGTAGGCCGCCTTCAGCTTCGCATTCAGCAGGGCGTCGTCCTCGCCGTGGATTTCTCGTCGTTCGGAATGGCCCACGAGCACATACCTGCAGCCCAGCTTGGCCAGGAACTGTCCGGAAATGTCCCCGGTGTAGGCGCCTGAGTCATGCGGCGAGAGGTCCTGTGCGCCGTAAACGAGCTTCAGATCATCGCCGTTGACCAGCGTCTGCACGCCTCGCAAATCGGTGAACGGGGGGAAGACGGCAACCTCGACCCGGTTGTAGTCGTGCCGGGCGTCGCTGAGTGTCCAGGCCAATTTTTGCAGCAGCGTGATGCCCTGGACGTGGTCCATGTTCATCTTCCAGTTGCCGGCGATCAGCGGTTTGCGGTCGAACTTGCCGTTGGTCGAAGTGGTCACTGCGATCTCCATCTGTGGTGCTGTGCGTCGTTTGGCGTGGCCAGGCCGCGCTGTGGCTTGGGAAATTCCGGAACCAGGCCGGTTGCCGGCGACGGCCCCGGCCGGGGTCAGCCGTCGAGTGCGGCCAGGCCGGGCAGTTCCTTACCTTCAAGGTATTCGAGGCTGGCGCCGCCGCCGGTTGAAATATGGCCGAAGGCGTCGTCGTCGAAGCCGAGGGTACGCACCGCAGCGGCGGAATCGCCGCCTCCGACGACGGTAAAGCCTTCGCTTCCGGTGAGCGCTTTGGCCACGGTGCGGGTCCCATGGGCGAAGGCATCAAATTCAAACACGCCCATTGGCCCGTTCCAGAAGACCGTATTTGCCGAATGGATTTGGTGGGCGAAGGCTTCGGCCGACTCCGGGCCGATGTCCAAGCCAATGCCCTCGGCGCCGAACGATGCCGATTCGATGCCGTCCGCGGGCACTACTTCCCAGGCCGCGTCGGCGGCGAACTTCTCCGCCACCACGATGTCGGTCGGCAGGATGAACGTGCAGCCCAGTTCCTTGGCACGGGCGAGGTAGCCACGCACGGTGTCCAACTGATCCTTTTCCAGCAGGCTGGCGCCGACCTGATGTCCTTGGGCGGCGAGGAAGGTGAAGACCATGCCGCCGCCGACCAGCAGGTAGTCGGCTTTGCCCAGCAGGTTCTCGATCACGGCCAGTTTGTCGGAGACCTTGGAGCCGCCCAGCACCACCACGTACGGCCGTTGCGGGGCTTCGGTGAGGCGGTTCAGCACCTGGAGCTCTGTCCGCACCAGATCGCCCTGGTAGGCCGGGAGCTTACGGGCGATGTCGTAGACCGACGCATGTTTGCGGTGCACTGCACCGAAAGCATCGTCCACGTAGGCCCCATCATCACCGGTCAGGGCGGCCAGTTCGGCCGCAAAGGCCTCGCGTTCGGCGTCGTCCTTGCTGGTTTCGCGCGGATCGAAGCGCACGTTCTCCAGCACCAGCACTTCGCCGTCTTGCAGTGCGGCAGCTGCATCCCGGGCTGCCGGACCCACGGTGTCCTCGGCGAACTTGACGGTGACGGTCGCCAGCTCTTTCAGCCGGGCCACCGCGGGGCGCAGCGAGAACTTCTCCTCGGGCGCACCCTTGGGGCGGCCGAGGTGTGCCGTCACGACGACCCGTGCTCCGGCCTCCGCCAGCTTGGTGATGACCGGCAGCGACGCCCGGATCCGTCCGTCGTCGGACACCTTCAGCTCCGGCGATTCGCCCTCCAACGGGACGTTTAGGTCCGACCGGACCAATACGTGGCGTCCACGGACTCCGGCGGCCAGCAGTTCATCGAGAGAATGTGCAGTCATTTCTACCTTCGTGCGGAGGACGGGTGGTGCCGTGCCTAGGACAGCTTTGATGCGATCAGGTTGGTCAAATCCAACAGGCGGTTGGAGTAGCCCCATTCGTTGTCGTACCAGCCAACAACTTTCACCTGGTTACCCATAACCTTAGTCAGTCCCGAGTCGAAGATCGAAGACGCCGGGTCTGTGACGATATCGGACGACACGATTGGGTCCTCGGTATAGGTGAGGATCCCGGCCCAGTGCGGGTCCGCGGCGGCCTGCTTGAAGGCCGCGTTGACCTCTTCCACGGTCGCTTCGCGGGACAGGGTGGCGGTGAGGTCCGTCATCGACCCGGTGGGCACCGGCACCCGAACCGCAAAGCCGTCCAACTTACCCTGCAGCTCAGGGAGTACCCGGCCAATGGCCTTCGCGGCGCCGGTTGACGTGGGCACCAGGTTGATAGCTGCTGCCCGGGCGCGCCGCAGATCGCGATGCGGTCCGTCCTGCAGGTTCTGGTCGGCGGTGTAGGCATGGATGGTGGTCATCAGCCCGTGTTCGATGCCGAACGTCTCGTGCAGCACCTTCGCCAGCGGTGCCAGGCAGTTGGTGGTGCAGGAGGCGTTCGAAATCAGGTGGTGCGCATCGGCGTCGTACTCGCTGTCATTGACGCCCATCACGATGGTGATGTCCTCGTCCTTGGCGGGCGCGGAGACCAGGACCTTCTTGGCGCCGGCCTCCATGTGCTTGCGGGCGCCCCCGCCCTTGTTGAACCGCCCAGTGGATTCGATCACGATGTCGACGCCGAGATCGCCCCAGGGCAGGGCTGCCGGGTCCTTCTCGGACAGAACGCGGACCTTCCGGCCGCCGACGATCAGGTTGCCGGCATCTACTTCCACCGTGTCCGGCAGGATGCCCAGCACGCTGTCGTATTTAAGCAGGTGGGCGAGCGTGTCCGCATCGGTCAAGTCATTGATCGCCACGATTTCCAGCTCCGTCTTCTGAGCCAGAGCTGCGCGGAAGTAGCTGCGGCCGATGCGGCCGAATCCGTTGATACCAACTCGAGTAGTCATGTGCTTCTACCTCCTGGAGGAGATTGTGACCCGGTGGGTGGTGGTGTCCCTGTGTAACGCCGGATCGGTGCCTTGTGGGTTCGGCCTTAGCTGGCCGGGGTGATCAGCGCGGAAGCGCCGGTGCGGGCTGCGTCGAAGCGGGCGGCGACGTCGGCCCAGTTGACGATGTTCCAGAACGCCTTGACGTAGTCGGCCTTGACGTTGACGTAGTCCAGGTAGAAGGCGTGCTCCCACATGTCCAGCATCAGCAGCGGGATGGTGCCCACCGGGATGTTGCCCTGCTGGTCGTAGAGCTGCTCGATAACCAGGTTGCCGCCCAGGGGCTCGTAGGCCAGCACGGCCCAGCCCGAGCCCTGCAGGCTCAGCGCTGCGGCGCCGAAGTGGCCGCGGAACGCGTCGAAGGAACCGAAGTACTCATCGATGGCCGAGGCCAACTCGCCGGTGGGCTTGTCGCCGCCTTCCGGCGAGAGGTTCTTCCAGAAAATCGAATGGTTGGTGTGCCCGCCGAGGTGGAAGGCCAGATCCTTGGACAGCTTCGGCACGTTGCCGAATTCGCCCTTGGAACGGGCCTCGGCCAGCTGCTCCAGCGCGGTGTTCGCGCCGGCCACGTAGGTGGCGTGGTGCTTGGAGTGGTGCAACTCCATGATCCGGGCCGAGATGTGCGGCTGCAGGGCTGCGTAATCATAGTCGAGGTCGGGCAGTTCGTAGGTGCTCATGGTTTCCTCCGTTTTTCTCCCGCCCGCGGTCCGCGGCTGGGTCGGATTGTCCAACCGGACGGAGGTTTCCGCCCGGTAGCTCTCAAACCGGTCTCCGTTGACCGGTCCCGCCGGGGTCACACGGCGCGCTGCCCATCCTCTGTCTAGTCGTCCAGCATCTCCGGCGTGACATTGGCTTCGGTGCCCGGAATCCGCAACTCGGCCGCACGCTTATCGGCCATGGCCAGCAGCCGGCGGATCCGGCCGGCGATGGCGTCCTTAGTCATAGCCGGGTCCGCCAGGCGGCCGAGCTCGTCCAGGGAAGCTTGCTTGTGCGCCACCCGCAGTTCACCGGCGTAGCGCAGGTGCTCGGGCACATCTTCACCGAGGATCTCCAGTGCCCGTTCGACGCGTGCCCCGGCTGCCACCGCGGCCTGGGCCGAGCGCCGCAGGTTGGCGTCGTCGAAATTGGCCAGCCGGTTGGCGGTGGCCCGCACTTCCTTGCGCATCCGGCGTTCTTCCCACACCATCAGCGCATCATGGGCGCCCATCCGGGTCAAGAGCGCGGCGATGCTGTCACCGTCGCGGATCACCACCCGGTCCACTCCCCTGACCTCACGTGCCTTGGCGGCGATGCCCAAACGGCGAGCCGCGCCGACCAGCGCCAGCGCCGCTTCCGGACCGGGGCAGGTGACTTCCAGCGCGGACGAGCGGCCGGGCTCGGTCAGCGATCCGTGGGCCAGGAAAGCGCCGCGCCAGACCGCCTCGGCGTCGGCAGCCGAGCCGTTGACCACCACGGACGGCAGCCCGCGGACCGGCCGGCCGCGGCCGTCCAGCAGGCCGGTCTGCCGGGCAAGGGACTCTCCGTCCCGGACCACGCGCACCACGTAGCGGTTGCCGCGGCGCAGGGCGCCGCCGGAGACCACGATGATGTCGCCGCTGTGCCCGTACACTTCCGAAATGGCGGTACGCAGACGCCGGGCCGTCGCAGCCAGATCAACTTCGGCCTCAATCACAATGCGGCCGGAAATGATGTGAAGTCCGCCGGCAAAACGGAGCGTTGCGGAGACCTCCGCCTTTCGGACCTGGGACTTCTTGATGTCGAGGCGAGCAAGCTCATCCTTGACTGCTGCGGTCAGCGCCATGCACCTTGTCCTTACCTAATCCTTGCTGTCCCCGAAAATGTCGTGGTAGGCACTCGCCAGTCTCAACGGATCGTGTACGGGGCGTCCGCCTGAGCTTCCTACTCTACCGAAGACCACGCGCGCACCGAGTTCTCCGGCGGCTTCCTCGAACTGCCCGCGGTTTTCGATCACCCGCGGATCGGCCAGCACCACATCGAAGCGCATGCCGGGAGCGCAGCGCTTTACCGCGGCCAGATGGTCCGACGCCGTCATGCCTGATGTTTCCTTGGTATCCACCGAGAGGTTCATGGTCAGGCATCGCCGTGCCTGCGTGTTGCACAGCGCCTCGCGCATCTCCTTCAGCATTAAGTGCGGCAGAACCGAGGTGTACCAGGACCCGGGACCCAAGATCACCCAGTCGGCGTACTCCACGGCGTTGAGCGCCTCCACGCAGGCCGGGGCGTCGTCGGGCAGCAGGCGAACGTCGTTAACGTGGCTGTTCCGTCCGGCCGCGGCGAGCCGGGACTGGCCGGAGATCAGCGCGGTCCGTAAACGCCCGTCCTCGTCCTCCACCAGCACGTCGCCCTCGATGGTCAGCGGTACGGTGGCCATCGGCAGTACTTCGCCGCGTGCTCCCAGCAGGGCTCCGGCCCACTTGAGGCCCGCCACCGGATCCCCCAGCAGCTCCCACAACGTGACAATCAGCAAGTTGCCCAGGGCATGGTTGTCCAGCGACTTCTCGGACCCCGGGGAGGACTTGAAACGGTGCTGCATCACGTCGCGCCAGGTCCGGCCCCAGTCGGTGTCGTCACACAGCGCGGCCAGTGCCATCCGCAGATCTCCGGGCGGGAGGACACCGAACTCCTCGCGCAAGCGGCCGGAGGATCCGCCGTCGTCCGCTACCGTGACGATGGCGGTCAGCTCGGTGGTGAGCAGGCGCAGCGCGCCCAGCGAGGCGGACAGCCCGTGTCCGCCTCCCAACGCGACGACGGAAGGCGGCGCCCCGCTCTCCCCCGCTCGGCTGCGGGAGGTACCCGGGACCGGAACCAGCGGCAACGGTCCGGTGAGGATTGCCACTATTCGCGCCCCAAGTCCCGGTGCTGGACGGTCACCTTGACGCTGGGCAGCTGGGCCAACCGCTTGCCGATTTCCTCCGCGACCGCGACCGACCGGTGCTTGCCACCGGTACACCCGACGGCGATGGTTCCGTAGTGCTTGTTCTCCCGGCGGTAGCCCTCCAGCACCGGCTCCAGCGCATCCACGTAGCGATTGACGAACTCTTGGGCACCGGAATCCACCAGTACGAAGTCACGGACCTTCTCGTCGAGCCCGGTGAAAGGGCGCAGGGCAGGAACCCAGTGCGGGTTCGGGATAAAGCGGACGTCGGCGACAAAGTTCGCGTCCACCGGCAACCCGTACTTGAAACCGAAGCTGATCACGTTCATGCGCAGCACGATCGGACCGGAGTCGGTAAAGAGCTCCGTGATCGCCGTGGCGAGGGCGTGCACGTTCATGTCGGTGGTTTCCACCACCAGGTCGGACGAATCCTTCAGGCTGCCCAGCAGTTCACGTTCGGCGGTGATGCCGTCGGAAATGCGGCCGTCGCCCTGCAACGGGTGCGGCCGCCGTCCCTGTTCGAACCGCCGGACCAGGACCTCGTCCGAGGCGTCCAGGAAGAGCACCCGATAGTGGACTCCGCTGGCGGCCAGGGCATGCAGCGCCTCGCGGATATCGCGGAACAGACTCTGGCTGCGCACGTCCACCACCACGGCCAGCTTGGGCAGTGACTGCGGCATCCTCGACACCAGTTCGGCCAGCGTTCCGAGCATCTGCGGCGGCAGGTTGTCCACCACGTACCAGCCATGGTCTTCCAGCGCGTGGGCTGCCGTGGTACGGCCGGCTCCAGACATGCCCGTGACCACCAGGAGTTCGGATTCCACCGGTTTCTCCGGCGTCAAATCCTCGTCCACCGTCATCGTCAAACCATCCATCCCGACCACACACCCCTCGATTTCAGCTCTAGCCTAACTAAGATTCAATGATTTCGCCGGTCGCCATATTCACGGCCGGCGCGGCTTCGTCCGCGGTTTCGGGCGCCAGTTGCCGCTTCAGCGACGCCGCCATCGCGGGACCGATGCCCGGCACCTGCTGCAGCTCCTCGACACTGGCTGCCTTCAGTTTCTTGGCGGAGCCGAAATGTTTCAGCAGAGCCTTCCGCTTGGCCGGGCCCAGTCCCTGCACGCCGTCCAGTACGGAGACAGTCATGGCCTTACCGCGCTTTTGCCGATGGTAGGCGATCGCAAAGCGGTGGGCCTCGTCGCGGATACGCTGCAGCAGGAACAGCCCCTCGGACGAGCGCGGCAGGATCACCGGGAAATCGTCGTCGGGCAGCCACACCTCTTCCAGGCGCTTGGCCAGGCCCACCACAAAGACATCGGTGATGCCCAGGTCAGCCAACGCGCGGGAGGCCGCGGCGACCTGCGGCGGCCCGCCGTCGACCACTACAAGATTCGGCGGGTAGGCAAATTTGGTCTTCGGTGCCGGCGTCAAGGTCTCTTCGAGCACGACGGCGGTGTCCCCACCTCCCATGGGAGGCTGCGCCGCCTGCTCTGCGGCGGCGGTGTCCGCTGTGTCGGATGCTTCTGCTGCGGCCGCGGCGGCTGTGTCAGTTGTGGCTTCGACGCCGGCTGTCTCGGTTGTGCCTGCTGCGCCGGGGGCGGCCAGCCGCCCCTGATCCACCAGATAGTTCCGGAACCGCCGGCTGATGACGTCGTACATCGCCGACGTGTCGTCGCGGGCGGCGTCGCCGGTGATCGCAAAGCGGCGGTAATCGGATTTCTTCGGCAGCCCGTCTTCCACCACCACCATGGAGGCCACCACGTTGGTGCCCTGGACATGGGAGATGTCGTAGCACTCGATCCGCAGCAGCGCGACCGGAAGTTCCAGCGCCTCCTGCAGCTGCTGCAAGCCCGCCGAGCGCGTGGTGATATCGCCGGCCCGCCGGCTCTTGTGCAGCACCAGGGCTTGTTCGGCGTTCTCCCGGACGGTGGCCACCAAGGCGGCCTTGTCGCCGCGTTTCGGCACGTGGATCTGCACCTTGCTGCCGCGCAGCGTGCTCAGCCAGGCCTGCAGCTCGGCGGCGTTCTCCGGCTCCTGCGGCAGCATCACCTGGCGCGGGATCCTGTCCGGCCCGTCGGCGTCGCCGTAGACCTGCTGCAGCAGGTGCTCGGCCAAGTCGGCAGTGCTTTGGTCCTCCACCTTCTCCACCACCCAGCCCCGCTGGCCGCGGATCCGGCCGCCGCGCACGTGGAACACCTGGACAGCCGCCTCCAGCTCGTCCTGCGCAAGCGCGAACACATCGGCGTCTGTATCTTCGCTGAGCACTACGGCATTGCGTTCGAAGACGCGCCGCAGCGCGGCTATGTCGTCCCGGTACCGCGCCGCCGCCTCGTAGTCGAGTTCCGCCACCGCGGCTGCCATCTTTTTCTCCAGGGCCCGGATAAACCGGTCCGCTTCCCCGCCCATGAATGCACAAAACTCGGCTGCCAGCGCCTTATGGTCCTCAGGCGAGATCCTGCCTACACAGGGCGCCGAGCACTTGTCGATGTAGCCCAGCAGGCAGGGCCGGCCGGTGCGCTGAGCGCGGTTGAACACGCCGGTGCTGCAGCTGCGCACCGGGAAAACCCGCAACAGGGTGTCCACGGTCTCGCGGATCGCCTTGGCCGGATAGTACGGGCCAAAGTACTTCACGCCCTTGCGCCGCTCCCCGCGCATTACCTGGACGCGCGGGAACTTCTCCCCCATCGTCACGGCCAGGTAGGGGTAGGACTTGTCGTCCCGGAACATGATGTTGAAGCGCGGCGTGAATTCCTTGATCCAGGTGTACTCGAGCTGGATGGCCTCCAGCTCGCTGCCCACGATTGTCCACTCCACTGACGCCGCCGTATGCACCATGGCATAGGTCTTGGGCAGCAGGTTTTTGGGACTGGCGAAGTAGTTGCTAAGCCTTGACCGCAGGTTCTTCGCCTTGCCCACGTAGATGACGCGGCCGTGCTCGTCCCGGAAGCGGTAGACGCCGGGATTGGTGGGGATCTCCCCCGTCCGCGGACGGTAGGAGGCAGGATCAGCCATTGTCGGTCACTCCCTTCGTCATCTCAGGTGCCGGCCGGTCATTCCGACGGCGTCTTGTTGTAGCTGTGCGAGCGGTCCTGGCCAGTCAGGTCGGCGATCGCATCCATGATCTGGTCCGTCGCAGAACGGCGCGCCGGGAGTGAATGCCCCGGCCCGGTCCGCTCGAAGTACAGCGGTTTGCCGATCCGGACGGTGAAGTGTTTCGGCCTGACCATCATCTTCCCGGCGGGTTGAAGCTGCTCGGTGCCGAGCAGCCCAACCGGCAGCACCGGCGCTCCGGTGGTCAGGGCCAGCCATCCCACACCGGTTCGCCCGCGGTAGAGCTTGCCGTCACGGGACCGTGTTCCTTCAGGATAGATCCCAAAGGCCTCGTTGCGTCCCAGCACGTCCACCGCGCTTTGCAGTGCTGCCACGCTGGCCGCTTGCTCGCCCCGTTCCACCGGAATCGAGCCGACGCTGCTGAAAAACCAGCGCATGGCGGCCCCTTGGGGCCCCCTCGTGGTGAAGTACTCGGCCTTGGCGAAGAACGCGACTTTCCGCGGCATCATGGCCTGGATGATGATGCTGTCCAGAAAGGACAGGTGGTTCGGCGCGACAATGACCGGGCCGGAGTCGGGAAAGTTGTCGATGCCTTCGATGGTCGGCCGGCAACTGCCCCGCAGGGCAGCGCGGAACGACGCACGGGTCACTTCGAACGTCTTCATGCGGCCGGCCCCGCTGCCCCGGCCGAGGCAGTCTCCGGCTGCGCAACAGCCAGCTGTCCGATGGCGGCTTCGAGTTCCGACATGGAATGCACGACGGCGGAAGCACCGGCGGCTTCCAGCTCGCCGTCGGCAGCGAATCCCCAGCTCACCCCAATGCCCGGAATGCCAAGATGGCGTGCTGCAACCATGTCGTAGAGTCGGTCGCCGATCATCAGCACCGGGCCGAACCCGTCCGCAGCGTCCAGCGCCGCCTGCAGGATGGGCACCTTGCCTAGGTCCGGGGCGTTCGGAGCCGGATCGTCGCCCTCGGCTCCGTGGATGCCCTCGAAGAAGGTATCCAAGCCCTTAAGACGGAGAAGTTCGCGAGCCAAGCCGGTCGGCTTTTGCGTGGCAACTGCCAGCTTCATGCCGGCGGCCAGGAGCCGTTCCAGCAGTGTGGCGATGCCCGGGTACGCGCGGCTTGCTGCCATCCCGTGCCGACGGTAGCCCGCGCGGTACAGGGCGATCACTTCGCCGAGCCGGTGCTCCGGGACGCCGGCGCCGCGCAACGAGTCGCCGAGCGGCGGCCCCACCAAGGTCGCCAGCGTCTCCTCCGGGGGGACCGGCAGTCCGGAAGCCTGCAGGGCGCCGGCAAGCCCACTGGTGATAGCGCCCGCGGGATCAACAAGGGTTCCGTCAAGGTCGAACAAGACCAGCGCAGGCAATCGAGTCACCCGGGCATTTTCGCACAGATCCGCGGATGGGCCGGAACCCATTCCCGCGGCGGAATATGTCATCCCGTCGCGGCTCACTGGCGAACGAGCGCCTCCGCCAGGAACCGGCCGGTGTGGCTTCCCTCGGCTGCCGCAACCTGCTCAGGCGTACCACTGGCAATGACTTGTCCGCCGCCGGAACCGCCTTCCGGACCCATGTCCACGACCCAGTCGGCACTCTTGATCACGTCGAGGTTGTGTTCGATGGTGATCACCGTGTTGCCTTTGTCCACCAAGCCCTGCAACACCTGCAGCAGCTTGCGGATGTCTTCGAAATGCAGGCCGGTGGTCGGTTCGTCCAGCACGTAGACACTGCGCCCGTTCGAGCGCCGCTGCAGTTCGCTGGCCAGCTTGACCCGCTGCGCCTCGCCGCCGGACAGCGTGGTGGCGGGCTGGCCGAGCCGGACATAGCCCAGTCCCACGTCTACCAAGGTCCGCAAGTGCCGGGCAATCGGGGTGAACGCGGCAAAGAAATCCGCCGCCTCCTCGATGGGCATGTCCAGTACCTCGGCGATGGTCTTGCCCTTGTAATGGACTTCCAGTGTCTCCCGGTTGTAGCGCGCGCCGTGGCAGACCTCGCACGGGACGTAGACGTCCGGCAGGAAGTTCATTTCGATCTTCAGCGTGCCGTCGCCCGAGCACGCTTCGCAGCGGCCGCCTTTTACGTTGAACGAGAACCTGCCGGGCAGGTAGCCGCGCAGTTTGGCCTCGTTGGTCTCGGCGAACAGCTTGCGGATGTTGTCGAAGACACCGGTGTAGGTGGCCGGATTGGACCGGGGGGTGCGTCCGATCGGGCTCTGGTCCACGTGGATCACCTTGTCCAGCTGATCCAGCCCTTCCACCCGGGTGTGCCGGCCGGCCACATGCTTGGCCCCATTGAGCTTGTTGGCAAGCACCTTGTAAAGGATGTCGTTGACCAAGGTCGACTTGCCGGAGCCGCTAACACCGGTGACCGCGGTGAAAACGCCCAGCGGGAACTGCGCATCAATGCCGCGGAGATTGTTCTCGCGTGCACCGACCACCTTCAGCTGGCGCTTCTTGTCCACCTTGCGACGCTTGGCCGGAAGCTCAATCCGGCGGCGGCCGGACAAGTAGTCGCCGGTGATGGAACGCGTGTTGTCCAGCAGTTCCTGCAGGGAGCCGGAATGGACCACTTCGCCGCCGTGTTCACCGGCGCCCGGTCCGATGTCCACGATCCAGTCGGCCTCGGCGATCGTGTCCTCGTCGTGCTCAACCACAATCAGGGTGTTGCCCAGATCGCGCAGTCGGGTCAGGGTCTCGATCAGCCGGCGGTTGTCCCGCTGATGCAAACCGATCGAGGGCTCGTCCAAGACGTACAGCACGCCGACCAGGCCGGAGCCGATTTGGGTCGCCAGCCTGATCCGCTGAGCCTCGCCGCCGGACAACGTGCCGGCCGCCCGCTCCAGGTTCAGATACTCCAAGCCCACATCCAGCAGGAAGCGCAGCCTGGCCTGGATCTCGATAAGCACCTGGTGGCCAATCTGGGCTTCCCGGGCAGTCAGATCCAGGGCGTCCAAAAACGCGCTGGCCTCGCGCAGCGGCAGGGCGGAGATGTCCGCAATGGACTTGCCGTTGATCAGCACGGACAACGAGGCGGGGTTCAGCCGTGCGCCGTTGCACTCCGGGCAGGGCACTTCCCGCATGTACTCCTTGTAGCGGTCCCGGGCCATTTCGGACTCGGTTTCCTCATGCTTGCGCTGGATGTACTGGAAGGCGCCTTCGAAGCCGGTGGAATACTTACGCTCCCGTCCGAAGCGGTTGCGGTATTGCACCACCACTTTGAAGTCCTTGCCGAGCAGCACGGCGTCGCGGACCTTCTTCGGCAGGTTCTTCCACGGCTCGTCCATGGAGAATCCGAGCTCATGGGAGAGACCCTCGAGCAGCCGGGTCCAATACTCCTGGGTGGCCTTGCCGAGCGACCACGGGGCAATGGCGCCATCGGCCAGACTGCGGTCCGGATCCGGGACCACCAAGTCCACGTCGACTTCGAGCTTGCTGCCAATACCGGTGCAGGCAGGGCAGGCGCCGAAAGGATTGTTGAACGAGAACGAGCGCGGTTCGATTTCGTCGATCGCCAATGGGTGCTCGTTCGGGCACGCCAGATGTTCGGAGAAGGCACGCGTCCGGCCCGGGTCGTCCTCGTCGAGGTCCACGAAGTCGGCCAGCACCCGGCCCTCGGCCAACGCCAAGGCCGTCTCCACCGAGTCAGTCAAACGCTGGTGAATACCTTCTTTGGCCACCAGTCGGTCCACCACCACCTCAATGGTGTGTTTGTACTGCTTGCCCAGCTTCGGCGGTTCGGACAACTGAATCTGCTTGCCGTCCACCTTGGCGCGGGAAAATCCCTTGGCGCTCAGTTCCTTGAACAGGTCCACGAACTCGCCCTTGCGGCCACGCACTACCGGTGCCAGGACCTGGAAGCGCGTACCCTCGGGCAGCTCCTGCAGTTGGTCCACAATCTGCTGCGGGGTTTGCTTCTCCACAGGTTCGCCGCACTGCGGGCAGAAGGGCCGGCCCACTCGGGCCCACAACAGCCGCAAGTAGTCATAGATCTCAGTGATGGTTCCCACGGTGGAGCGCGGGTTGCGGCTGGTGGATTTCTGATCGATTGACACCGCAGGCGACAAGCCCTCGATGAAATCCACATCGGGCTTATCCACCTGGCCCAAGAACATCCGCGCGTACGAAGACAGCGATTCCACGTACCGGCGCTGGCCCTCGGCGAAGATCGTGTCGAAAGCCAGGGAAGACTTTCCGGAGCCGGACAGCCCGGTGAAAACGATCATGGAGTCGCGGGGCAGATCAACGCTGACGTTCTGGAGGTTATGCTCGCGGGCGCCCTTGACGACCAGGCGTGACATATCCGCGGGGCGGGAAACGGGGGTGGCAGACTCGGAATCGATCGCCGGGACGGACGTTTCACTTGCTTTTAGCACGGTATCTACTCTAATCGAAAATTTTTTCGAACTTGTATTACATCGGTCACGGCCAACGGTTGCCGCGGACAACTACCGTCCGGAATGGGAAGTCGGCTTGGAGCAGCCGCCAAGCACGACGGCGGAGCTCGGCAAAGTTCTTGGGTTTGCTTCGTCGAGCCCCGGCTCCCCAGCTTCACCGCTTGCCTGGTGCGGCGCTACTTCACGCCCCGCTACTTGATGCCGTGGCGTTCCATGGCGGCCTTCGCGGCGGCGAGGGCTTCCTTGGTGCCGATCCCCTGACCGTGAACCGCCAGGGCGAAGGCTTCGGCAGCGTCGCCCAGTTGCTGCCGGGCCTTGCCCGCTCCGGCGCTGACCACCGTACCCGCACGGCCGTGCGTCTCCACCCGGCCGGCTGTTTCCAGTTCCCGGTAGGCGCGGGCCACCGTATTCGGCACCACACCCAAATGGTCGGCCAGCCGCCGGACGGGCGGCAGCTTGGTCCCTACCGGCAGCTCCCCGGCATCGGCCGCTTCAATGATCCGCAGCCTGAGCTGCTCGAACAGCGGCACGGCGCTGTCGCGGTTCATCCGCCAGTCAAAACCACTCGCTTCCATCGCCCGTGCCCGATCCTCGTCGTGTCCGCAGCCCGTCCACTGCTACAACCAGAATGACATCCGCAGCCGTCCGGGTCGACTGTCGGTAGGCTGGAACGCATGTTGCTTCATGAAGATCCTGCAGTCACTATCCGCGGCATTTCGGTTTCCGAAATGGACAACAACGTTTATTTACTGACCGCCAAAGAATCCGGCACGCAGGTACTGATCGATGCTGCCGATGACTTTCCGGCCATTCAGCAGCTCTTGCGCGACGGGGCCGCGGATGCGGCCAGGACCGCTAAGGTCGCAATGATCATCACCACGCACAGCCACTGGGACCATGTCCGCGCCTTGCGGGACACGGTAGCCGCTACCGGGGCCCAGACGGCCGCGGGCACGGAGGATATTCCTGCGATTAAGGTGCCGATTGATGTTTCGCTTGAGCATCAGGACATCGGCCGGTTCGACGGATTCTCGCTGGAAGCCATCAAGCTGCGAGGACACACCCCGGGCTCGGTGGCACTGCTCTACCGCGCTCCGGACGGTCCCGCACATGTTTTTACTGGCGACTCGCTGTTTCCCGGCGGGGTAGGCAATACGCAGAAGGATCCGGAGCGATTTGCTTCGCTTTTCAATGACGTCCGGGATCGGTTGTTCGGCTACCTGCCTGACGACACCGTCATCCATCCCGGACATGGCAAGGGAACAACACTGGGAGCGGAACGGCCTCATCTGGATGAGTGGAAATCCCGCGGCTGGTAGGCGGCGTCAACAACCCCGACAGACGTGGACGTTGGGGGGAATCCCGCCTGCCGGGGCTCTCTCATTCTAGCGCCGCGGGCGATTTCTGTTCCTAGTTGGCAAGGAAAGTCGGCAGGCTGCGCTCGGCGGCGGAATACGTGACGGCGTCGGGAACCTGACCGTCCATGAAGCGGTCGATCAGCCGCGGATCGACATACGATGAACGGGCCACGGCGGGCGTGTTGCCAAGCCGCTCCGCTACCGCCTTGATGGCGGCCACTACAGCTTTGCGCCGGGCGGTCAAGCCGGTTTTGCCGTTGTAGCGGGCCAGTTCGACCGCAGCGGCAACGGTCCCTTGCCAGGTGCGGAAATCCTTGGCGCTGAAATCCGGCCCGCAGAGCGCGTGGATGAAATCGTTCAGTTCGGGCGCCGCCAGCCCCGACCAGGCGCCGCCGTCGTTGCGGTAGCCAATGGCCGGATCATCCGCATTCTTCCCTCTCGCTACGGCCAGCCAGGCGGCGAGGTCCGGATCTTTCAGTTCCACGTCCCACTGCAGTCCGCTCTTGCCCGGAAAATCCAGCCGGATGGTGTCCCCGTGCACTTGGACGTGCCGCACCAACAAGGTGGTGACTCCGTAGGACCCGTTGTCCTCGGCGTAGACCTCGGAGCCGATCCGCAAGGACGCACTGTCAAGCAAGCGGAACGCTGCGGCGCAGGCCACCTCCCGGGTCGTGTCCCCTGACCTGAGCAGCAACGTCACTTTCCGCCGTGCCGCCGTTAGGGTGCGTCCGAAGCCAAGCGCGCGGTCAAACTTCTCCCGGTCCCTGAGTTCGCGCCAACGGGGATGGTAGATGTATTGCCGCCGCCCGGCGTCGTCCGTACCCGCCGCTTGGATATGGCCGTTCGCCGCCGGTGAGATCCACACGTCGGACCATGCTGGCGGAACCGCCAGCGCCTTGACCCTGCGCAGCTCGTCGCCGGAAAGCTTCGAGCCATCGGGGTGACGATAGGAGAATCCAGTGCCGTGCCGCCGTCGGGAAATGCCGGGAGCACGGATGTTGCTCCGTCGCAGCCTCAGACGGGCACCTCCATCTTGAAGCCGCAGCGGCAGCGCAGAATCTCAACATTCACCCGCACCGTTGGCAGCGGGCCGGTCTCAGGGGAAGCAGTGTCAACAGGATCCAGAATCGCTTGATCGACTCGTTCCACCGGCTGCATGGGCTCCCCGCAGTGCATGTAGCCGTCGGCGCCGAAATCAATCCCCACAGTCCCTGTCTCCGAAGCGGGCACCTTGAAGGTCTGGTGGCCGTAATAGCTGTCGCAGTGACTGCACCAGTAGCTGACGTCCCAGCGCGGCAGTGCAGGGGCGTCGGGCCCCGGCGGAAGCAGCGTGACAGCGTCGAAAACCAGGTATTCGTCGCTGTTGCAGGCGGAACACCAAGGATCCGGCAATCCGCCTCCGGCCCCGAAGTCGTGCTCGCCGGCTTGAGCACGTGAACTGTCGTTCGCGATCATGATCGTCTGCCCCTTCGAATCAACATCATTATTGGTAAGGCTACTGTCTATAACTATACCGAAGCCGGGGGATGCGGCGATGCCGGCGCGGCAGAGATCAAGGGGATGGTTTACGGCCGCTTAGGCCCGGTAGCTGGAAAGCGGGTACGGCAGCGAAGTGGACGGCAGTATATTCTGCTGCGCGCACTGCGCCCGCCACAGCGGCCAAAAGGAGCCGGCGGACCAGCCTAGGCGTCGCCGCCATAGAGTGAGTCCGGCGGCTCGCTTCCGGTTTTACCGTTGAGCCCTCGGATCCGACGCTTGCTCGCCGTCAGCGCATCCCTGCTGTCCCGCCGGTCCAACTCGACGCGCAGCTCTTCCAGGCGGAACTCGGTCTCCGGGTCCGCCGCCCCAAATTGGATACTTTCCCGCTCGAGTTGCCGGATGGCCCTTCCGTACAAGGCCAGCAACTCGGGGTCGCCGAGGAAGGCCAGCTCCACCGGAAACTCGTCAGCGGGAAGCAAATGGCGGTGCCGCATTAGCTTCCCCCCGAACCTAAAAGCGGCACTCCTGACCGACCGGCAGTTGACCCGTTCATGCTCTGCCTCCAGGTAGCCCCAAGAGCCGATGCGGCTCCACTGCAGTGAGCTTACAAGCGCGTTTCCCCTCCCGGCAATGAGTCAGGAGGGACCATCCATGAATCGCCGAAATTCCGGCAGGCTACGGCCCGGGAACAGCCGGGACCTATTCGTCATAACGTTCTTCCCTGATGGTTCCGAACGGGACGTCCTCGGACGCCATCGCTTGGACTTCGTTAGGAAGGAACCTCACCAGCACGCCGCGCTCACCATCAGCGGCCGATTGCCTCAGCACAGGGAGAATGGCGTCTGCCTGGCTCTCCTCCAGCCCGGCCACGTATCTGGCATACCCCTCAGGCAGTTGCTCCGCCATAGTGGACGACCCGGTCAGTAGGAAATGAACTCGACTAGTTCACCTACGCGGTCCTCGGGATAGTTCCGGGCTACATCCGCCTGGCTAAGGATTCCGACCAGCTCGTGCCCGTCAATGACCGGCAGCCGGCGCACCTGGTGGCTCTGCATGGTCTGGATGGCCTCTTCGATGCTGTCGTCGGCACCTATAGTCACGGGCTTGCCCTGGCCCAGCTCGCCGGCCTTCACGGCGCGTGGATCCTGGCCGTCGGCCAAAACTTTGATCACGATGTCGCGGTCGGTGACCATGCCCTTGAGCCGATTATCCTCGCCGCAGATAGGCAGCGACCCGACATCAAGGTCTTTCATCTTTTGGGCGGCCAACTCCAGCGTCTCGTTCTCTCCGATGCATTCGACGCCACCGGTCATGATTTCCCTTGCGGTAGTCACGGACATCAGTCCCTTCAGATTGTTCGAGCCGCTTCGCGTGCACCGCCCTGCAAGCAGCGATGAACGCACAGGCAGGTTTATAAGGTTACTTAGGATTACCACAGGCTGCGGCAAATTTGAAGAGCCATAGGCTGCTCCCCCGACGGGCGGCTCCAGGATTCTACGCTGCCCTGTTGTGAGCGCTGGCACCCTGCCGGCGCCTTGGTCGCAACGCGATCTCTGATACTGGCCCCGGACGCCGAAAGCCTCCGCAAACCAGTGGTCCACGGAGGCTCCCGAGTCGGCACAACGACGCTTAGCGCAGGCCGCCACCTTCGGTGTCATCGGTGGCCCGGTCGGCGTTCTCGTGCAGATGAGCCTTGGCGTCGGCCACCTTGTCCTTTGCCACGCCCTCGACCTGCTGGGCCTTGCCCTTCATTTCCCGCGAGTGGTCATCGGTCGCGTCACCGACGACTTCATTGACTTTGCCCTTGACCTTGTCTTTCGCTGCCTCGAACTTGTCGCCCATACCCATCACAGCACCTCTTTCGGTTCAGGATTTTCAACAGATGTAGCCAGATTACCTCGCCTCACGCCAAGTAGGAAGCTTGCTGACCTTTGCCGTGAGTTGATGCCGGAAACGCTCGACCACCCCGGCTACAGGCCGAACAATTCGAAGCTGATGCGGGGCTGGCCGCCGGTCACCAACGCGAGTTGTTCGGCAGCCTGTTCTTCCACGGGTCGGTCGCTGAGCGCTTCCAAATAGCGGCGGTGCGCTAACAGCGAGTGCAGCGCGCAGTCCAACGCCTGCTGTCCGACGTCGAGGTAATGCGTGGGCCGCGTGGAGGCGACCGCCGTCCACGAAACGGTGTGCGGCTGATGCCCTTGCTCTGCCAACTCCGGAAAGATCCATTCGTTGGCGGCGTCGGCCACTGCGTTCAGGACCGACCGGCCCATGACCTGATGATCCTGCGAATTCCATGCTCCCGGACCCCAGCTGTCCCGGTGGTTGAGTGTGACCACGACTTCCGGCCGGTAGGTCCTGATCTCGCGGGCCAGATCCCGGCGCAGCTGGAGCGTTTCCTCCAGCCGGCCGTCCGGATAATCCAAGAACGACACTTCCTCTACGCCGACCGCTTGGCAGGCGGTCCGCTGCTCCTGTTCGCGCAGCGGTCCGGCCTTCGACGGAGGCAGCCCGGCAATGCCGGCCTCTCCCCGGGTCGCTAAGACGTAGGCCACAGCCTTGCCCTGCCCGGACCATTCAGCGACAGCGGCCGCAATTCCATACTCGGGATCACCGGAACACTACAATAAACACATGATCACGAAACGCCCGCCCCGCGCAGTCCTGTACCTGCGCCTCTCTGTCACGACGGAAGAATCGACTTCTATTGTCCGGCAAGAGGCCGATCTCCGCGCCCTCGCGAAGCGTGAGGGATGGGACGTCGTCGAGGTGCTGACCGACGATGGGATCAGCGGCGGCAAGGAGCGCGATAAGGCTAACCGCGCACTCGCCACGATCCGCGAGGACGCCGCCGACGTGCTGGCCGTCTGGAAGCTGGATCGCTTCGGCCGCCGTGGCCTCCGCGACGTCGTTAGCATTGTCGACGCCCTCGACTCCCGCGCCGAGTCCACTCCAGGCCGTCCGGCGCTGTTCGTGGCCGCCGACGGCCTCCGTAGCGACGTCGCCATGTGGGAGACGATCGCAAGCCTGTACGCCGGGCAAGCCAAGCAAGAGCGGCTGAACACTGCCGCCCGAGTCCGTAACGCCCGTAACTACCTCGTCACCGGCCACAAGTACGCCGGAGGCAATCTGCCCTACGGCTACCGCCCCGCCCCGTCGCCCGACGGTCAAGGCCGCGTGCTGGAGATCGACCCTGAGGCCGCCGCCTACGTCCGCTCCGCCGTCGACTACGTGCTGACCGGCGGGACCCTCTACGGCGCCGTAAAGGCCCTCAACGCCGCCGGAGCCCGGTCTTCGCGCGGCAATGCATGGACGCCCGGCTCGCTCCGCGTGCTCCTGACTGGCGACGCTATCCTCGGCCGCGTCAGGCACCGGGGCGAACTTATCCGCGACGAGCACGGACTGGCCGTTTCCGTTTGGCCTCCGCTGATTACGTCGGAGGAGTCCGCCCGCCTCCGCGCCTTGTATCCGCCTTTCAAGGGCGAAGCGTCCGGCAAGCCCCGCCGCAGACGCGCCGCTCGTCTGCTCTCTGGCGTCCTGACGTGCTCGTCATGCCACAAGCCCATGCGCGCCGGGCAAGGAGAGAAAGACCGCGACGGCGAGCGCGTCAGCCGCTACACCTGCTCCTCAAGGCAAGGCCGCTGCGATCGCTTCCTTGCTGTCAACGCCGAGGCCGTCGAGGCCGCCGTCGTCGACCAATTCCTCGCCATGGTCGGCGGCTTCGAGGTAATCCTCCGCCGTGAGGAGGTCCGCGACGTCGCCGACCGCGCCGCCGTCGAGGAGGCCCTCACTCAGACCGCTAAGGCCATGACCGCGCCCGGTGCGGACGTCGCCGCCCTCGTGGAGCGGCTGACCGCGCTACGCGCCCGCCGGGACGAGCTCGACGCGGCGCCCGCCGTCGCCGAAGTTGTCGAGGTCCCGACCGGCCGCACCTACGCCGAGGTCTGGCACGACACCGACGACGACGAGGAAACTACCACGGCGCAGCGCCGCGAGCTCCTCCGCGACGCCCTTGGCGGCCCTATCGTGCTCCTCCCGTCGCCGAGCCGAGGCCGTAAGGGCTTCGAGCCCTCGCGCCTAGTCATTCCGTGGCGTTGGACGGAGCCCGCCGAAGCTGCCAGCTAGACAGGCCCCCGCTACACGCCCCGTCGGTATCCCGGCGGGGCGTTTTTCTGTCCGCAAGTTGAGCAGAAGATCCCTCCTGGCCCTCTTTGTATGTAGCCCCCAGTGAGCAGAACTGTCGGGCTGGCCCCCCTCTTATGTACCTACAGACGAGGGCCAACGCAATGCTCACCCCTGCCCGAATCGATCCTGCCGACCTCATCCGCCGAGTAGCGGCCCTGTACGACTCCGGCAACAACGAGGGCGAGCGGCTGGCGACCGCTGCCCTCCGTCGTCTGGAGTGGCGCCGTCGTCACTCCGGGAAGGAGTGCTCTCGCTGCGGCGAGACGAAGCCGGTCTCGGACTTCGCCCGCGACGCCCGGCGCCCGGACGGCCTCGACTATCGCTGCCGCGAGTGCGACGCCGGACGCAAGAGAGCGAGCCGGAGGGCAGTGCAAACGTCCCGTACCACCGGCCCCCTCTATCTATGTAGGGGCAGAGAGCAACGACTGACGTCCCCCGCTGCTGGCCCTCTCTATATGTAAAGGGAAGGACTGGCTGTGCACGTAGCCCAGCGTTGGCCCTCTCTATATGTGAAGGGGAAGCGTCCTGTACCGCTGGCCCTCTTTATATGTGTAGGGGAAAGGCCCCTCGATTCTCCGCTTGCGCCCCCGGCCTCGCCGCCGGGCGCAGCGGCCCACCATTCCGCCGCGCGTAGGGCATAACGCGCGCCGGATAGCCTCCTCGGTCGAGCTACCCGCTGACGAGGGTGGAGCGGACAAGCTCCCGAGGAGGCGCCCCAAGATTTCCGGATCGACGTCCAACGGCTCAGGCAGCCGCCCAGGACGCGAGACCGGCGCGGCGACGTTGGCAGGCCCAACTCCCGCAAGGCGCCTACAGCGCCACCTATGACGAAGCCACCGGACAAGAGCCCGTGCCCGGCTGAGTCCCGCGCAAAAGCGGCTCCCCCATCCCCTTCCTGACTCATAGGAGAAACCATGACCAACTCATTTATGACCGGCGAAAACATAGCTCGTGTGGCCGCAAAGATCGCCGCAAAGGACCTCGGCTTGGCAGGCCTTGTCTTCCGTGATGCCGAAGCCGACTTCGCCGCCGGTAACGGAACTTCCGTCTCTATCCCGATCCCCGGCGTCACCACTACGTCGACCCGCGCCGTCGGCGCCACTACCGACTACGAGCTCGGCGCCGTCGCCGAGTCTAAGATCAGCGTCGAACTGGAGACCGAAGCATATTCGGTTCTGCCCATCAGCCTGAAGGAGTCCAGCCTCGACATCGAGGACTACTCCCGTCAGGTGGTCCGGCCTCAGGCGCTGACCGTGGCTAACCACATCGAGAGCGCGGTCGCTGCCGAGTTCGCCGCAACCGTGGCCGACGCAGGTATCGCCTACTCCGCCGCTGATCCGAAGTCCTCCGTAATCCGTGCACGCGCCAAGCTGCGCGCTAACGGCGTCAGCGCCGAACGGCCTATCGCCGTCGTGGCTGGCTCAACCGTCTATGCGGACATGCTGCTGGCCGAGCAGATCGACGACGACAAAATCGCGGGCCTGCCTGTATTCGAGAACACCCGCGTAAGCCCGGACGCTCTCTTCGTCTTCGTCCGCGAAGCAATCGCGCTGGCTGTCCGCGCTCCGCAGCCGCCGGAAGGCGCGACCTACGCCGCGTCCGTCACCGAGGACGCATTCTCGCTGACCGCCATGCGCGCGCTGAACGGTGCTAATGGCGTCACCAACTCGATCCTGACGACCTACGTCGGCGTGAAATCCCTGCCGCTGGCCGTAGCCGACTACGACGCCGGAACGGTCAACCTGATCGACGGCGGCGGCATCGTCTCCGTGGACACCACGGCGGCCTAGTAAGCCCTCGGCTGCCCTCTCGCTCCTCCTTCGGCGAGAGGGTGGCCGAGCCCCTTTTTTTGCCCTCAACCAGTCGCGCGACGACCAGACAAGGACCCCAAGCCATGACCGTCTACACAGTCTGCCAAGTCTGCCGCGAGCAATTCGAGGCCTCGAAACACGGCGCCCTGTATTGCTCCGCTGGCTGCAAGAACAAGGCCTACCGAGCCCGAAAGGCCGAGGCCCTCACCGCCGCCGCCCACGCCCTACTGAGGCGACAGACTGAGGCGGCGATCAGCCGCGATCCTCAGGCCCTCGAAGCCGTGAGGCGCGACGCCGAGCGTCTCTTCGGCGCCGTGTAGCGCGTCCCTGGCCTCGCCGGAGCGGAGGCGGGCGCCGCCGACGTGCCAGCCACGCGCCAGCGGCAGGGTGAACAGTTGCGTCAAAGTGGCGCGTCCCGTTTGTACTCATTAGTTGCTAGAGAGAAGCGCTCCTCGAACAACTAAAGAACAACAACGGGACGCGCCACCGATTCACAACTCTTCACCTTCCTCTCACGCTGCTCCCCACGTTGGCGCTGGCGCATTGCCCCGCAGGCGGCGATCACCCGCCCGCGCGTAAATGCACATTCACATTAAGGATTTACACACCCATGCCCTCAGTTTCCCCTGAAAAAATCGCCGCTCTACTGACCTACAAGGCGGCCGACTACATCGGCGACACCGACATCGTCGCCGCCCATTTCCTCGCCTCCGCGCTAGTCGACCCTTTTATCGCTAGCGGCTACCACCAGTACGTCACCGGCGAGGGCAGCGGCATCGTCTACCGCAAAACGCGCGGTGCCCTCTACCGCGTCTCCTACCGCGAGTATTACGGCAAAATCGAGGCCGCGTCGCTCGCCGCACTCCGGACCGCCGAAGCGGAACCCGTCCGTGGCAGACGCCGCGCCGAGGGCCTCCGCCGGATGATCGAAGACCGCTCGCGAGGGACGAAAGTTTATCTCCGGACTGTCGCTGCCAGCGTCCGCGACCGGCTCCCCGAAATGGCACGGGACGAGGCCGAAGCCGCCGACGCCCGTCAGCGGCGAAGCGCCCCCGCCCCGCGTCCGCCGGCCGACCTTGCTACGGCCCGCGCGGTGGCTCGCGCGAAGCGGAGCGCGACGCGAGCCGAGGACGAGACTGAGGCCGCTTTCGTGCTGGATTACTGGCTCCCAGGACTTCCCTCCGGCCGCCACCTACTCGGCGATCTCTGGAAGTCGTGGCAGTACGCGATCGGCAAATCTCAGAAGCTCAAGAACGCGGACAACGGTGCTCTGCGGCTGGGACGTACCCGCTTCTATGCATTGCTTGCCGAGCGCGTCGAAGTGGTCACTGGCGGCCAACGTCGGCGATATGCCGTTATCCCTGAACCCATCGAAGAGGAGCCCACCGTGACCGTCGATCAAATCCGCGAAGAGGCCGCCGCCTACTGCGACGCCGCCGACGCTGGCGAGCGCTTGCTCCGCGTCCGCGAGCAACTGGCCGCCGGACAGTACGCCGCCGCCCTGCACGATCAGCGCGAACGGTTGGCCGCCACCGGCACCGACGGCGCCGTCGTCGACCTCGGCGCTGCCCGCCGGTCCCGGCGCTAGCCCCCTCCTCTACACCCGAAAGGAACCCTCATGCCCTACATTCACACCCGCAACGTACCCTCCGACCGCGACCCGGCGATCGTCGCCGAGGCACGGCGTCAGAAGACCGGCCCGGAGTACGTCGACCGCGACGGGCACCACCGCTGTCCTCGATGCAAGCGCGTATGGCCTCTGGCCGACTTCAAGCCGTACCACCGGAGCATCCCCCAGGAACGCGTCAAGGCCCGCTGCAAAGACTGCCGGTTCGGCCTCGCCGCCCATGCCCGAGACGAGGCCCGGCGTACCGGCCGCTGCGAAGCCCGCCATTGCGAAGAGCCTCAACACGCCGACTTCAAGTGCAAGCGGCACTTTGAGCTCGCCCCACGCCGCCGCACCCAGCGAGCTACGAAGTGACAGCCGCCGAACGAGCCGCATCCCTCGGCTTGGAGGGCCGTCTCCACGTCCTCTACGTCCTCGAATCAATGAGCGCCAAGCTAGACCACTACCTCACGAGAGAAGGAGCCCGCTAGCGCTCAGCTTCTCCACCGCCCTCCTCCCCGCCCGGTCCGCGACGCCCCCTCCCCGGCGTCGCTGGCCGGGCTCCCACCCCCAACGCCAGAAGGACCAGACACCGTGCCAGAGATAACCCTGACCCAGCTAAGTAAGCGTACGAAGGCCCGCGCCAAGACCCGACTGAGGGGCCTACTTCCGTTGATCGTCGAGGCGGAAGATACACCGGTCGGACTTCACACGCCCTACGACAAGAGGCAGTGGCTCAAGCTGAGCGAGCCTGAGCGCGTCACGCATGTTCGCTCGAAGCTCCGCGCGGAGTGCTTCGACGTGCTCGTGAAGACACACACGATCATCGACGACGGCAGCGCGCCAGCCGACGGCCCGGCGACCTGATCCGGAGCCCTCGCGTCGGCGCGGAGGGTGGGGAGGGACCCCTCGAAGAGTTTGCTCCTTCCTCGATGGGGCTTAGCGTCTCGCCTTGCTTGCCGGGAGGCCCCCAATTTTAGAAATCGCGGTTTCACGCGCCCATTTCCCCCTTTGAGAGGACCCATCAGCATGACCGATATGCCCACCCATGACGACGAGGCCGTCGATCTCCCGAAGCACTGGAGCGACGGTGCAAAAGACACGTTCGCCAACGTCCTCGACGAGCGCCCGGACCTGTCCGGCGCCGACTTCGCCGGACTGGAGCAAGCCGCCGAGCTAATCACGTCCGCCGACCTCCTTGACGGGGCCGCCCGCGAATCCGGCCCGCTGGTGAAAGGCTCGACCGGCCAACTGGTAACCAATCCGGCGATCGTCGAGGCCCGCCAAGCCCGGACGGCCGCAGCTGCCATTCTGGCGCGGCTGTCCCTGCCGTCCGCTGGCGCCAAGACAAACGCGCAACGCGCCCGGACAGCTGCCCGCGCCCGGTGGTCCAAGTGAGGCGCGCAGCGACCGGACGGCCCGCCTCGGCGCTGGCCCTCCGACCGTATGACATGAGCGGCCCTCTACCTGACTGGAGCCCGGCGACGCCCGCCGAAGGCTGGACCCCCTCGACAGCGTGGGAGGCGGCGACCGAGTACGCCGACGAGCACGAGGCCACCGGACTAAGCGAGCAACGCCTCGCCCGCGTCGCTTTTCGCGAGCTCTGTCACGCCGTTCCTGGCCTGCACCGAGCATGGATGATCGAGCGTTTACACGGCCTCGACGTCACTCAACACGCCCCCGGCGACGCCGTCGCCATGTACGTCGACCTCTAAGGAGCAACCTTGACCGAGACCATCGTCTTTTACGACCGAATCAGCGCCCGTAACCTTGTCCAGCACGTCGACGGCGACGGCATCCTCGTTCGTGCCGAGTGCCGAGGCTGCCGCGAGGTCCTGCCCGCTAACAAATTCCGCCCGGACGCGAAGCGTAAGTATGGACGCCGCCATATCTGCCGCCGCTGTCGCCGCCGTGCTTCCACCCACTGACACAAATGCCCGCATCCTGGTCTTCGCCAAGGTGCGGGCATTTGCTGTGTCAGGGAGCCCCGCCGTTAGGCGAAACTCCTCACGGTAGTCCTTACTGGGACTGCCAACGCAAGCGCCCGTCTGAAGCCGGAGCGCAAACCATAGGCTTCGTAAGTAGCCCTCGCGCTCGACCGTTCGGGGCCTTTGAAGTGAGGCCGGTTATGGGCGCCCGCGTATCACTAGTCCCAGTCCCGTTCGGTAAAGCCGTGGTATTTCGTACGAATCAGCAGTAGACACTCTCCCCGTATTCGGACGGACGACACCAATCTCGAACAACCGCTCAAGTAGCGCGTCCCCCGAGGGCTCCAATCCCGACATAATGTGGAGCAACTCCTTGCGTGTGAAATCGGCCTTGGTCTCCCCGGCAAACCTCCTGAAATGCTCACGAAGCTCCGGAAACTCGGCCAGGAAGGATTCACATCGAATTTCCGAAGTTCGCGTAAAGGCTTCACGCACCACTTCCCGCGACAGCAAGGCCGTGGTTCCTGGTTGCCCTTCATCACGCTGCATCTCGGTCGCGGTGTTTGCCAAGACGATAGCGTCCCTCGGGAGAACGGTGCGGCGGCCGTCTCGAACACGCTCAACAAGCCAATCCATGATTGCGGCCTCTCTGTCTCCTGTATAAGCCGTTGTCGGCAGTACCGTGAGGAGAGCTTCATGGCGCTCAGCCGCAGACCATTCGTCAACTTTGCGCCCGACGAGATGCGGGTGCTCTTTTTCGATGTACTCCCGGACCTGGTTATGTCGAGTTGCCCGTTTAATTAACAGACTCGTCAACTGGTTCGATCCCCATCCAAGTTCAATCTTCTTGTCCGTGAGGTGGTCCTTGTTAGTAAAGTCCAGCTCTGACCACAAGTCTGTTCGGAGCATGACTTTTGGCTGAATCGCGGGAAAGGTTCTTCTGATTTGCATCACTGCGGTCATCAGCCCTTCAATCGCTCGTCGCCGCTCCACCCGGTCGGTGGGCCATATCTCGTCGACCTTGTCAAAAAAAAGCCATAGCGTTTTCCCGTTTGCAGCCAACGCCGTATTAACGTCCTGCAAGAGCGTCACGACATCCAAACTCCGCCGTCCGCCGCGAATCGCCACGCTCGCGCCACCGGCAGAGATAGTTACTTCGCTTGGTGCCTGGCCCACCGCCAGCTCCCACAGTTCACTAAGGAGCGGCCCAACGCGAATGTCTCGTCGGTGCCCCACTGCGCTTAGGAGGTCCTTCAGGGGGCCACGAGGAATGGTGAACGATTCGTCTAGAGCGAGCCCTGCCTTGATAGCGATGTAGAGACGCCAGAGCCGATCATGATCGTAAGTGTCGGTCTCGTCGCGGAGCGTTTGCAGGTCTCCTGTCGCTACCTCCGAGAGATCACCAAATCCAGTTCCTGCTGCAATGACGACGTTTTCCAGAGCCCCACCGGCGAGTTCGCGGGCGGTGGCTTCGAAGCGCGTAAATAACTCGAAGAGCGCGCTTTTTCCCGTTCCCTTCGCACCAAGTGCCAGCCAAACTTGCTTACGGAGATACTTATCAAAGTCTCCAGTGCGGACAAAAAGCCGATCAAGGTCTTCCTCAGACTCTGAATCCACTGAACCAAAATCGAGAGCGGCGAGAGCCTCTTCGGCGGACATACAACTCCTCTGATCGCATTGCCGCCAAGGACCCTTGCTTCCACACGGCACTGAATGGGACGTACTTGCTGATTCACTGAACTCTAGACGACTTCGGGCAGGAGCTCCTGCTTCTTGCTCACCGTTTCATAGGACCGCGTGAACGCGTCTCGCGGGTACGCATACATTTGATGTTTGAGCGGCAGGAAGCGCCAACGGGTGTGGGCCGGACCGGGCGGTACCTCCGCCAGCAGCAGGGCGCCGTCAGCGCCGGCCGGGAACAGTTCCTCGTTGCCCGCCGGACTGTGCTGAAGGCCCCCTGCCGCTCTGATTACTTGAAGGTTTTCGTAAACAGGCACGAGTCGCTTAATCTAATGGAACGTCACATCTGTCCTCAGGAGAAGCACCTTTGAAATCCTTTAAACACATGACCGCCGTCGCGTTCGTCGCCGTGCTCGGCCTCACCGCCTGCGGCGGCTCCGAGCCCGACGAGTACGCCCTCGGCGCTCTCGCGACCGCCCCTAACGACGTTTCCGTCTCCGTCTCGCACCCTGAGGTAACCGAGGACCCTAACGGCGGCGAAATGCTCGTCTTCGACGTGACCGTCCTAAACGGCTACAAGACGTCGATTAAGGCGGGCGCCTACGGAAAGCCTGAGGTCCTCTACGGCGACGACGCGAAGAAGGTCTATAACTTCACCGCCCCCGACACCTTCTCAGTCCTGCCGTCCGGCCAGACGGAGAAGGCCCGCCTCAACTTCGGCATACCCGCCGGAAAGCGCGGCGACGTTCGGATCACGTTCGACGGCGAGGACTTCGAGGCCCCGCTCGTCTTCGCGGGCGAAGTCAAATAACCCGCATTGGGAAGCCCTCCGCCCTCACCGGCTGGGGGCTTTTCTTGTTCGATCTGTGAGTCGCCCGCCGTTCGCCTCATATATTGCGGTCTCTGGTGCCGAAAATTTCAGTTGGGCGATCGCCTTTGCCCAGCACTAGTCAGGGCGCTCTCAGCCGCTCCCGCCTGTCCATGGTGTGTCGTTGAACCTAACCCGGCTCATCAGGATGCGCCATCAGGACCAGCGCGCGGCGCCAGTCGACCGGGAGCGGCTGCAGGTCTTCAGGAGCCATGACAGGTGTCCTTCCCTGGATATTGTGGTCCGGCCGGCGGCCACCGCGACTGCGACAGTCAGACTGTACGGCCGATGCGCGACAGCGTAGGGTGGCGATACGATCAGCATACTGACCATACTTGCCGTCCGACCCGGCACTCCACTCCCTAGGCAGCAGTTGCTGCCGGATGCCTCCGGCCGGCCGCACGAAGGAGACACACATGACCACGGATCAGTACACGTTCCAGAATCCCGTTGACCGCTACCCCACTATTTCACCGCCGAAGCAGAGCCAGCCGGAGCCCGGACTGGACAAAGAGCTGGAACCACAGACCGATCGCGGCGAGGAGTCCTACCGCGGCACCGGCAGGTTGACCGGCCGCAAGGCCCTCATCACCGGCGCCGACTCCGGCATCGGTGCGGCCGTTGCCATCGGCTTCGCACGGGAAGGCGCCGACGTCGCGCTCTCCTACCTGCCGGCGGAAGAATCCGATGCCCAGCACATCGCATCCGTGATCGAGAAGGACGGAAGGAAGGCGGTGCTGCTGCCCGGCGACATTTCGGACGCCGCCGCTTCCAGGGATCTGGTAGCCAAGGCGGTCGAGCAATTAGGCGGTCTGGACATCCTGGTCAACAATGCCGGCCGGCAAATCGCCGTCGAAAAGATCGAAGACATCAGTGACGAGCAGTTCGAGGACACCTTCCGCACGAACATCTTCGCTATCTTCTGGATCACCAAGGCGGCGGTGCCCCACATGCAGCCCGGTTCGACGATCATCAACACCACATCGGTCCAGGCCTACAACCCGTCGCCCTTCCTGCTGGATTACGCCGCTACCAAGGCCGCCATCAACAACTTCACCAAGGGTCTGGCGCAACAGTTGGCCAGCCGCGGCATCCGGGTCAATGCCGTGGCACCCGGGCCGTTCTGGACCCCGCTGCAGGTCAGCGAAGGCCAGCCCAAGGACAAGCTCCCCGAGTTCGGCAAGAACGTGCCGTTGGGACGCGCAGGACAACCGACCGAACTGGCTCCGGCCTACGTCTATCTGGCCTCGCCGGAGTCAAGCTACGTATCCGGCGAGACCCTGAACGTGAACGGCGGGACCCCCACGCCCTGAGCCGGCCCACGGCTGGCTCACCAGCGCGGCATCGAAGGGAAACGTGTCGGAGCAAACCCGCACCAGCGGAGCTCAGCCGAGCCTGCGCCCCACGGCGAAGATCCTGCGGAAGCCGAAGACGGTGCCATGTTCGGATTCGGGGTAGGCATCGCGCAGCAGCGTGGCGTACTCGGATTCGAACTTGGCCGCTTCGGCGGCCGGCAGCGCCGCCAGGACCGGCCGCAGCCCGGTGCCCCGAACCCATTCCAGTACCGGATCCGGGCCGGTCAGGACATGCTGGTAGGTGCTTTCCCACACGTCGGCCTCACAGCCTTCGTCCAACAGCAACTCCAGGTATTCCTGCGGTTCGGACACCGCACCCGCATGCCGGAGCACTCCGTCCAATCTGCGGTGCCAACGCGGCGATCCGGCCAGCGCCCTCATCAGCGCATGCGATGGTGCGGCAAAGTTTCCAGGCACTTGGACGGCCAGCCATGCGCCGGGCTTCATGGCGCGCAGCCACGAACGGATCAGGCACTGGTGGCTTGGCACCCACTGGAGTGCGGCGTTGGAGACCAGCACGTCCAAGCCGTCCGGCGGCGTCCAGTCACGGATATCTCCGGAGACAAACTCCACGTTGGTCGGGTTGTTCCGCTGCCTTGCTTGGCGGATCATCTCTGCTGAGGAATCCACGCCGGTGACCTTGGCACCGTGCCACCGCTCGGCGAGCGCCGACGTCAAACCGCCGGGGCCGCAGCCCAGATCCACCACCACGGCCGGATCAGTGGCAGCGATGCGGCCGGTCAGGTCGAAGAACGGGCGGTTCCGGTAGTCGGCGTACTCCACGTACTTGTGCGGGTCCCAGTGCATGGGCAGTACGTTACGCCACGGAAGACGGCCAACCGTTGCCCCACCTGGTCCCGCTGCGCCAGCGCCTAAGCTGGAGAGAACATGAATCTTCTCCAACTCCTGCCGGACACCGGCACTGCCTCAGATCCCGACGACGTCTACACCTGGTTCACCGAGTGGGTCGAATCCCGCGGCATGTCGCTCTACCCTGCCCAGGACGAAGCGGTCATGGAACTGGTGACCGGAAACAACGTCATCCTGGCCACTCCCACCGGGTCGGGTAAGTCGATGGTGGCCATCGCCGCCCACTTCCATGCCATGTCCACCGGGTCCGTGAGCTACTACACGGCCCCGATCAAGGCGCTGGTGTCGGAGAAGTTCTTCGCCTTATGCGAGATCTTCGGGCCGGAGAACGTCGGCATGGTCACTGGCGACTCAGCGGTGAACCAGGACGCTCCGATCATCTGCTGCACTGCCGAGATCCTGGCCAACATCGCGCTGCGCGAAGGCTCCGCTGCCGACCTTGGCACAGTGATCATGGACGAGTTCCACTACTACTCCGATCCGCAGCGCGGCTGGGCGTGGCAGGTCCCGCTGCTCGAACTGCCTCAGGCGCAGTTCCTGCTGATGTCCGCCACCCTGGGCGACGTCACCCGGTTCGAGAAGGAACTCACCGAGCTCACCGGCCGGACGACGGTCACCGTGAGTTCCGCGGAGCGCCCGATTCCGCTGCATTACTACTACGTACAGACCAGCGTGCAGGAATCGCTGGAAGAACTGCTGTCTACCAAGCAGGTCCCGGTCTATGTGGTGCACTTCAGCCAACTGGAGGCCATTGAGCGCGCCCAGAACCTGATGAGCATCAACGTCTGCACCCGCGAGGAGAAGGACCGGATTGCCGAGCTGATCTCCGGCTTCCGCTTCGCGGCCGGCTTCGGCAAGACGCTCAACCGCCTGGTCCGGCACGGCATCGGCGTCCACCACGCGGGCATGCTGCCCAAATACCGCCGGCTGGTGGAGCAATTGGCGCAGGCCGGACTGCTGAAGGTCATCTGCGGGACGGACACCTTGGGGGTGGGCATCAACGTCCCCATCCGCACCGTGCTGCTGACCGCCCTGAGCAAGTACGACGGCGTGCGCACCCGCCTGCTCAACGCCCGCGAATTCCACCAGATCGCCGGACGCGCAGGGCGGGCCGGGTACGATACGGCGGGCACCGTCGTCGTGCAGGCCCCGGAGCATGTGGTGGAGAACACCAAGGCAATGGCCAAGGCGGTGGCTAAATTTGGCGACGACCAGAAAAAGCTGCGCCAGGTGGTGAAGAAGAAGCCGCCGACCGGCTTTGTGAGCTGGGGCGAGCCGACCTTCCAGAAGCTGGTGGAAAGCGAGCCGGAACCGCTGACCTCCAGCTTCACGATCAGCCATGCGATGCTGCTGAACGTTCTGGAGCGCCCCGGCGACCCATTTGCCGCGGCCAAGCGACTGCTGACCCGCAACCATGAAACGCGGGCTTCGCAGCTGAAGCTGATCAGGAAGGCACTGGGCATTTACCGGGAGCTGGTGGTCTCCGGTCTGGTGGAACGACTGGACGCCCCGGACGAGAACGGCCACCTTGTCCGGCTGAAGGTGGATTTGCAGCCGAACTTCGCACTCAACCAGCCGCTTTCACCGTTCGCCGTGGCCAGCCTGGAACTGCTGGATTCCGAGAGCGGCAGCTACGCTCTGGACGTGGTGTCGGTCATCGAGGCCACGCTGGAGAAACCCCGCCAGATCCTGTCCGCCCAGGAGAAGAAGGCCCGCGGCGAAGCGGTGGCCGCCATGAAAGCGGACGGCATCGAGTACGACCAGCGGATGGCGCTGCTGGACGAGGTCACCTATCCGCGGCCGCTCGCCGAGTTGCTTGAGGCCGCCTTCGAGACCTACCGGCGAGGCGCCCCGTGGCTGGGCGATTTCGAGTTGGCGCCGAAGTCTGTCATCCGCGACATGTACGAACGGGCGATGAATTTCGCCGAATTTGTGCAGTTCTACGGGCTCGCCCGTAGCGAAGGCATTGTGCTCCGCTACCTGACCGACGGTTACAAAGCCCTGCGCCAGACCGTGCCGGCCGACGCGCTGCGCGAGGACCTGGCGGACATCATTGCGTGGCTGGGTGAGCTGGTGCGTCAAGTGGACTCCAGCCTGCTGGACGAATGGGAAGAACTGGCCGCTGGCAAGGGCGCAGCCGATCTGGCCGCCGAACACGCCGCCGAGTCGGTGCTCACCAAGGAGCCGCCGAAGCTGACCGACAACATCCGGGCCTTCCGCGTGATGGTGCGGAACGAGCTGTTCCGACGGGTCGAGCTTTTCGCGGACGAACAGGAAGAAGAACTCGGGGCCCTGGATGCCGAGGCCGGCTGGGACGCCGACCGCTGGGCCGACGCGATGGATGCCTATTACGAGGAATACGACGACATCGGCACCGGGCCCGACGCACGGGGGCCCGCGCTGCTGATCATCGAGGAGCAGCAGGCAGTCTGGAAGCTGCGGCAGATCTTCGACGACCCGGCCGGCAACCGGGACTGGGGCATCAGTGCGGAGGTGGACTTGGCGGCCAGCAACGAGTCCGGCTCCGCGGCGGTCCGGATCCTCGACGTCGGCCCCGTCGGCGGAGCCTGAGCCGGGCCCGGCCGCAGACTGTTTCCGCGCGGCGCGTGGATTGACCGCCGCGGGGGTCCAGCGCCGCTCCTCCCCTTGCGGGCCCTCCACCCCCTGCCTAGGGTAATAAGTCACTTACCTTGTTGAGCCGGTGCCTGCCGGACGAACCCGGCCTGACCACCACGTCATCCAATCGAGGCACGGAAACGACGGGAGCCTGACCGATGAAAGCACTGACGTGGCAGGGCAAACGGAAGCTCAGCGTGGAAGAGGTCCCGGACCCGGTCCTGCAGGAGCCCACCGACGCCATCATCAGGGTCACATCCACCGCGATTTGCGGCTCCGACCTGCACCTCTATGAACTGTTCGGCCCCTTCCTGGCCCCCGGCGACGTCTTGGGCCATGAACCGATGGGCGTTGTCGAGGAAACCGGAAGCGCGGTGCCGGGCCTTAAACCCGGCGACCGGGTGGTGGTTCCCTTCAATATCGCCTGCGGACGCTGCCACATGTGCGGCCGGGGCCTGCAGTCGCAGTGCGAAACCACGCAGGTCAAGGACAAAGGCTCAGGCGCCGCACTGTTTGGCTACACGGAGCTGTACGGTTCGGTCCCCGGCGGCCAGGCGGAGTTCCTGCGCGTCCCGCATGCTGACTACGGACCCATCAAGATCGAGGACGGCCAGGCACCGGATGAGCAGTACCTGTTCCTCTCCGATATCCTGCCGACCGCCTGGCAGGCAGTTGACTACGCCCAAGTTCCGGACGGAGGCACGCTCGCGGTCTTCGGTCTAGGCCCGGTGGGCCAGTTCGCCGCCCGGATCGGCCGTCATCTGGGGCACCGCGTGATCGGTATTGATCTGGTGCCCGAGCGGCTGAAAATGGCCCGCAGGCACGGCATCGAGACCCTGGTTTGGGGCTCGAAGATCGCCGATGATTTGCGTGACGCCACCCAAGGCCGCGGTCCCGAATCGGTGATTGACGCCGTCGGCATGGAAGCGCATGGGGCGCCGGCAGCGGCCACGGCGCAGTTCGCCGTCGGCCTGTTGCCCGACGCCGTGGCCAAGAAGTTGATGTCGAGTGCAGGCCTGGACCGCCTATCCGTCCTGCACACGGCGATCGATGCCGTTGCCCGCGGCGGCACCATCTCATTGTCGGGGGTCTACGCGGGCCAGGCCGACCCGATGCCGATGCTGACGCTCTTCGACAAACAGATCACGCTGCGGATGGGGCAGTGCAACGTCCGCCGGTGGATCGACGACCTGGTGCCGCTTGCCGCGGATTCAGCCGATCCGCTGGGGGTCGGCGACCTGGTCACGCACACCGCCCCGCTCAGCGACGCCCCGGCGATGTACGAAAAGTTCCAGAAGAAGGACGACGGCTGTATCAAGGTGGTGCTTAAGCCCTAACGGACGCGGCACTGATCCTCAGGACTCGTCCGAGTCCAACTGCAGCTCGCCGGCGTAGGCGAAGTAGCCGCCGGCCCCTGCCGCTGCCGGCGGCATGCCGGCCTGCATCCCTAGCGGCGGTCCGCCCGGTCCCCTGCCGTCCCCCTCGCTGCCCAGCAGGCTGCGGGTGAGGGCTTCGCTGTCGGCCATCAGTTCGTCGACTGCTGCCAGCAAGTCGGTGTCGGCAGGCTCCCTGCCTCCGGCGGCAGCAGCCACCACCGTCCGGCGCACCAGCTCGCGGGCGAACGATGCGGTGGTACCTGCGGTTCGTTCCGCGGCCTCCGCTATGGCTTCGGTTCCCAAGGCAAGACGACGCGCGTAGAGCCGGATCAAGGCCTCGCGTTGTTCGGTGTCCGGCCGAGGGATCTCCACCGCCAGATCCACCCGCCCGGGCCGCTGCGCGAGCGCGTGCTCCAGGGCTTCCACCCTGTTGGTGGTCAGCACAAAGGCAACGTCGGCGTCTTCGTCGAGTCCATCCATCGCATCCAGGACTTCGAACAGCAGTGGCTGTGGCCCGTTGCCAAAGCTGCGGTCTTCGGCAATCAGGTCACAGTCTTCCAGCACCACGATGGAAGGCTGCAGCGCGCGGGCCATCCGGGCCGCCTCCGAGATGAAGGCGAGGGAGCCGCCGGAGAGCAGGATCGCCGTCGTGCCCTCGCTGCGCGACAGCAAATGGCGGACGGTATGGGTCTTGCCGGTTCCGGGCGGTCCGTAGAGCAGGACGCCGCGCTTGAGATGCTGGCCCAGTCTGCGCAGGTTCCCGCGCACATCGGCCATCTCCACCACGTGCCGGACGATCCGTGCCAAGACGCCGGGGGCAAGGATCACGTCGCCCGCCTCCACCCGTGGACGCTCGTGGAAGGTCACGCCGGCACCGGTGGCGCCGAACTCCTGCATGGTGAATGAAACCACCTGTCCCTTCAGCACGCTCTGGGTGCGCATGCGTTCCCGAAAAGCGGTCAGGAACCCTGCCGCCACGTCCGGCTCCGGAGACAAGACTTCCAGCATTGCCGCGGTCTGTCCGTAGCGGGGATTTGCCGCCCGAATCAGCACTGCCAGCGGGTGGCCCTGACGGCGGAACAAGCGCATGCCGAGGGCCAGTGCCTGACGCTGCTGCGCGGGCCCGACGGCCAGGTTGGCGTAGTCCGGCTGTCCCACCGGGAAGCCTCCGTAGTGCGATGCGTGCTGCAGGATGTCACTCAGCGACATATGGTGGCGTTGATCGCCGCCGCCGATTCCGATCAACGCGCTCTCCGGATCGTCGTCAGCGAACTCCGCCAGGATGATGTCGGCGTCCGCCAAGCGGTGCGCCGGGACCTCCTCCACGACGGTCGGCAGGTCACGGACGTCGGTTTCCAGATAGGTGCCCAGCCGGTCTAGCAGGTTGTCCCCGCGGACCGTGGATTGCTGCGCCTGTTGTGCCAGTGCCACCAGCGCAGCGAAGTCGTCAACGAATTTCCCCAACGTCCCGTCCATGGACCGACCCTACCAACGCGGCCTGCTTCCGGACGATAGGCTCTGATCATGTCTATGATCCGTCCTGCCAAAAAAGCTGATGTTCCCGTCATCCTCGAACTGATCCGCGATCTGGCGGTCTATGAGAAGGAGCCGGACGCGGTCAAGACCACACCGGACCAGCTGCACGACGCGCTGTTCTCGGCGCAGCCTTCGGTGTTCGCGCACGTCGCCGAAGACGATGGCGGTGTGCAGGGTTTCGCGCTCTGGTTCCGGAATTTCTCCACCTGGGAGGGCGTTCACGGCATCTACCTGGAGGACCTCTATATACGGCCGGAGGCCCGCGGGCGAGGCTACGGCAAGGCCCTGCTGCAGACTTTGGCCAGCCACGCGGTGGCATCCGGCTACGCCCGCGTGGAGTGGGCGGTGCTGAACTGGAACACCCCGTCCATCGAGTTCTACCGCAGCCTGGGCGCCCGTCCGCAGGAGGAATGGTCAACCTTCCGGCTGACCGGCGATGCCCTGTCTGCCTTCGGGGCGGCGGACCGGGTGTCTGCGTGACCGGGCAGCCGCACCGTGTGGCCGGCGCGTACCGCCTCCGCGGAATGCGGACAGCGGAACATTTCTTCACCGTTCCGCTGGATCACGCCGACCCCGGCGGCGAAACGCTGGAGGTTTTCGCCCGGGAATACTCTTCCTTGGAGCACGACGACGCCGCGGGCCGGCTGCCCTGGCTGCTGTTCCTGCAGGGCGGGCCCGGCGGGCGCGGCAACCGGGTGACCTCGCTGGGCGGCTGGATGAAAGAAGCGGCCAAGTCCTTCCGGATCCTGATGCTGGACCAGCGCGGCACCGGCCTCTCCACTCCGGTGAACCGGCAAACCTTGCCGCTGCGCGGTGATGCCGCGGAGCAGGCGGATTACCTGACCAATTTCCGCGCGGATTCCATCGTCCGGGACGCGGAACTGATCCGGCAGCAGCTCGGCAGCGGGCCGTGGAGCATTTTCGGCCAAAGCTATGGCGGTTTCTGCTGCCTGACCTACCTCTCGCTGGCTCCGGAAGGGCTGCAGGAAGTGTTGATCACCGGCGGCCTGGCACCGCTGGCGGGAGGCGCCGACCGGGTTTACCGAGCCACCTTCCCCCGGGTGGAAGCGCGCAACCGGGAGTACTTCGACCGTTACCCGCAGGACCGCGAGCGGGTCACCGCCATCGCGCGGCATCTGGACGCGGTGCCCGAATACCTGCCCACCGGTGAGCGGTTGACGGCCGGCCGTTTCCAGATGGTCGGGCAGTTCCTGGGCGGCAACACCCGGATCGATGCCCTGCACTACCTGCTGGAAGACGCCTTCGTCCAGACTCCATCCGGCCCGCGGCTCTCCGATGCCTTCGTGGATCAGCTGGCCGCACTGGTCGGCCGGGCAAGCAACCCCCTGTATGCGCTGATGCACGAGTCGATCTACGCCCAAGGGGAAGCCACCGACTGGGCGGCTTGGCGGGTCCTTCAGGAGTTCCCGCAATTTGCACCGAAGGCCGCGGAGCCGCTGCTGACCGGCGAGATGGTCTACCCCTGGTACTTCGAGCAGGATCCGGCACTGGTCCCGCTCCGCGAGGTCGCCGACCTACTGGCCGCCAAGTCCGACTGGCCCGCCCTCTACGACCTCGGCCGGCTGGCGGTAAACACCGTTCCGGCGGCAGCGGCCGTGTACCGCGACGATATCTACGTAGAGCGCGGCCTGTCGCTGGAGACGGCCGCCCAGGTCAACGGGCTCCAGATCTGGGAAACCGGCGAGTTCCATCATGATGGCATTGCCGACGACGGCGAAGCCATCTTCGCCCGGCTGCTCGGCATGGTCCGGGGCTAGCCGGTCACCTGGAAGTTGGGCAAGGCCTCGGAATATCTACCCGATGGTTTGCACGTAAAAGGTATAGTCCCTGAAACAGCCGTGGGGTGCGACCTTGGCGAGACGGTCGAGATGTTCGTCGCTGAGGGCTCCCCCGCCGAGGGACACCGGGCCTCCGATCGCGAGAGAGCGGCCTTCGACCTCGACGCTTAGTTCTTCTCCGTGACCGAAGGTGGCGTCGGCCGGAAACACCAGCATGACCTCGCGGCCCCTCTCGTCCTCGCCGATGACGCACTTCTCCGCCGACAGCTTGAGCGTCCCCTCGAAGGCCGCCTCCATCTCGAAGTTTTCTCGACCGCTGTCGGGATTCACCAGCAGGATCTCGTCCGCTGGGCCCGTTATGACGGAGCCTGATGCTGCAGGCGCACCCTCCTGACCGCAGCCGGAAATGCCGACAGCAACAGCAGTAGCGATCATCAAGGCTTGTCGGTAGTTCACGCTGGACTCCTGTCACTGGCTGCCGCCCTGACACCCCGCCGCCCGGCAGCGCCAGCGGCACAGAGCAGGACAGCGGCGACGACTGCCGCCGCCGCGTTCAGGCCGGCGAATCCCACAGCGGCCAGCACCGGTCCGGAGAACGCGGCGCCCAATGCCCCGGCCGCGCCCATGAGGGTGTCGGACAAGCCCTGGGCGGGAACGCGTCCCGACTCCGGGACCGATTCGGCCAACAGGGTGGATCCGGCGATCACCGAAGCTGACCAGCCCAGGCCGAGCAACATCAGTCCGGCCCCAACCAGCCACGTGTCCTGCTGTCCCACGCCGGCAAGGGCCGTCCCGGCCAGCAGCATCAGCTGGCCAACCGCGATGGTTCGGGTTCGACCGAAGCGGTCGGTCAGCCAGCCCATCAACGGCGAGAGCGCGTACATCCCGGCCATGTGCAGCGAAATGGTGAAGCCGATGATCGCGAAAGTATCGGTTTGGCTGTGCTGGTGTCGGCCCGCATGGTCCAGGGCTTGCAGGTGAACCGGCGTCATGGCCATGACCGCCACCATCACCAGGTGGGCGCCCACTACAGCGGCGAGCCCGAGCGTTGCCATCGGACGCCGGCGCACCGTTGCCACACCGGTGCGCAGCGTTCCGCGGCGCTTGACCGGCGGCGTTTCGTTGGGGCCGGCGCCGGCGCCGGCGCCGGTGCCGCGGGAGCGTGCAAAGTGCAGCGGGTCGGGCCGCAGCCCCACCAGCAGCAGGGTAGCGCCGATGGCCATGCCGGCCATCGAGAACAGGAAGGGACCGGACGATTCCGGCAGCCCGAGCGCCGCGCCCAGCTCGGCACCCGGCCGGATCAGGTTCGGCCCCGCCACGGCGCCCACGGTGATGGACCAGACGACGAAGGCCAGGTCCCGGCCCCGGTGTTCGGGCACGGCAAGGTCCACCGCGGCAAAGCGGGCCTGCAGGTTGGCGGCGTTTCCGACCCCCAGCAGGGCCGAACCGGCCAGCAGCACCGCAAAGGATCCGGTGACCGGTGCGAGCGCCATCAGCGCCGAACCCAGCAAGGCCAGCAGCAGCCCGGTGACCAGCGCCCGCCGGCGTCCTGAACGGGCGGCGGCGCCGGCCAACGGCAGGGCGGCCAGTGCGGCCGCCAGCGAAATCGCCATGGTGGACGTTCCCGCCAGTGCCTCGCTGCCTGTGAGTTCCACCGCGAGCAGTGAACCGATGGCCAGCCCCGCGCCGTGGCCAAGGCCGCTGAACAGCTGCGCCATGGACAGGGAAAACACAACGCGGCGCTGGACGGCCCTCGTGCGAGGGTCTGCGTTCAGCACCGCGTTGCTTGGTTCGTTCACACGCCGAGCCTAGTCGACGGGCAACCGGTTGTACCGGTGATACCGGTATTACTCTGTGTCGGACTTGGCCCGTTCCGCGTCCTTCGCCAGCCGCGCGTCGATGGCGGCCTGGCGCCCGGCGGGGCTGAGCAGGCTGGCCACCGTGGCAACCACCAAGGTGCCGACGATCACTGCCAACGACAACCCGGTGCTGATCTCCGGGATCCACTCGATGTGCTGGCCACCGTTGATGAACGGCAGCTCGTTCTCGTGCAGCGCGTGGAAGATCAGCTTCACGCCGATGAAGGCCAGGATCACGGACAGGCCGTGCTTCAGGTAGACCAGACGGTCCATCAGGCCGCCGAGCAGGAAGTAGAGCTGCCGCAGGCCCATCAGCGCGAAGATGTTCGCGGTGAACACGATGAAAGCGCTCTGGGTCAGGCCGAAGATCGCCGGGATGGAGTCCACAGCGAACAGAAGGTCGGTCATGCCGATGGTGATGAAGACCATGACCATCGGGGTGAACAGGCGCTTGCCGTCCACCGTGGTGCGCAGCTTGTTGCCGTCGTAGTGCTCGCTGACCGGCAGCTTCTTGGTCAGCCGGGCCACAAGCCCGGACTCGGACCCTTCTTCCTCGTCTTCGCCGGAATCGGTGGCCTGCTTCCAGGCGGTCCAGAGCAGGAAGGCACCGAAGATGTAGAACACCCAGCTGAAGTGGGCAATCACGGTGGCGCCCAGCAGGATGAAGATGCCGCGCAGGATCAGCGCAATGATGATGCCGAACATCAGCACTTCCTGCTGGTACTTCCGTGGCACGGAGAACCTGGCCATGATGATGATGAAGACGAACAGGTTGTCCACGCTGAGGCTGTACTCGGTGATCCAGCCGGCAACGAACTCTTGGCCGTAGTCCGGTCCGGCCTGCCAGAACAGCATGCCGGCGAAGATCAGGGCCAGGGAGACGTAGAAGCCCACCCACAGTCCGGCTTCCTTCATGGACGGTTCGTGCGGCCGCTTGACCACGTAGAGAAGGTCAAACAGCAGGATGATGCCCAGGACCACAAACGAGATGATCTCAAAGGGCAGCGATAATTGGTCCGACACGGAACCTTGCCTTTCACAGAAGATGCCGCGCGCGTGCGGTGCGCGGGTGCGAGTGTTCGCCGCAAGTCTCTCCGCCTGCCCTGATCGGCCAGGCCACTGCGCCCGGCGGGGCTTCGATGCCCCGCGTGCTGACGTTCACAGTGTTCGGGATACTCCCCTACGCTCGGTCAAGTGTAGCGCAAGGCAGGGTGACGACGGCGGTGGGCACCGCCGTCGTCACCCTCACCATTCGGTCTGCGCAGGCAGGCGGCTCAGCGTCAGGCGTGGCCGGCGGCGCGCATCTGCCGGAGGTCCTTCTTCAGGTCGGAGACCTCGTCACGCAGCCGGGCGGCCAGCTCGAACTGCAGTTCCGCCGCAGCGGCGTGCATCTGCTCGGTCATCTGCGCGATCAGTTCGCCCAGATCCTCGGCCGGCGCTGCGGCAAGCCCGTCGCGGCGGATCTTGTCCTTCGACACGGCCGCGGAAATCCCTCGTTTGCCCTTGCCGTAGTCGAAGTCTTTGAGCAGCTGCTGGGTGTCGGCGTCTTCGCGGGCCAACTGGTCGGTGATGTCCGCGATCCGCTTGCGCAGCGGCTGCGGGTCCACGCCGTGCTCCTTGTTGTGCGCCACCTGGATCTCACGGCGTCGGTTGGTTTCCTCGATCGCGTTGGCCATCGAGTCCGTGATCTTGTCCGCGTACATGTGCACCTGGCCGGAGACGTTGCGGGCGGCACGGCCGATGGTCTGGATCAGCGAGGTGCTGCTGCGCAGGAAGCCTTCCTTGTCTGCATCCAAGATGGCCACCAGCGAGACTTCGGGCAGGTCCAGGCCCTCACGCAGCAGGTTGATGCCGACCAGCACGTCAAAGGTGCCCATCCGCAGCTCACGGAGCAGCTCCACGCGGCGCAGCGTGTCCACATCGGAGTGCAGGTACTGAACCTTGACGCCGTGCTCGTTCAGGTAGTCCGTGAGGTCCTCGGCCATCCGCTTGGTCAGCGTGGTAACCAGGACGCGTTCGTTCCGCTCCACCCGCGTGTTGATCTCGCCCAGCAGGTCGTCGATCTGGCCCTTGGTCGGCTTCACGATGACCTCGGGGTCCACCAGGCCCGTGGGCCGGATGATCTGCTGCACGTAGCCGTCGGACTTGGACAGTTCGTACTTGCCCGGCGTGGCCGAGAGGTAAACCGTCTGTCCGATCCGTTCCAGAAACTCGTCCCACTTCAGCGGCCGGTTGTCCATTGCGGACGGGAGGCGGAAGCCGTGGTCCACCAGGGTCCGCTTGCGGGACATGTCGCCTTCGTACATCGCGCCGATCTGCGGCACGGTGACATGCGACTCGTCGATGACCAGCAGGAAGTCGTCCGGGAAGTAATCCAGCAGGCAGTGCGGCGCGGTGCCCGGCCCGCGGCCGTCGATGTGCCGCGAGTAGTTCTCGATGCCGTTGCAGAACCCCATCTGCTGCATCATTTCCAGGTCGTAGGTGGTGCGCATCCGGAGCCGCTGCGCTTCCACCAGCTTGTTTTGCGACTCGAGCGCCTGCAGCCGGTCGCGCAGTTCGTCCTCGATCTCCTTGACCGCGCGGCTCATCCGGTCTTCGCCGGCCACATAGTGCGACGCCGGGAAGACATACATTTCCGTCTCCTCGCGGATGATCTCGCCGGTGACCGGGTGCATGGTCTGGATCTGCTCGATTTCGTCGCCGAAAAACTCGATCCGGACCGCGAGCTCCTCATACATGGGGATGATCTCCACGGTATCGCCGCGCACCCGGAAGGTGCCCCGGTGGAAGTCGACGTCGTTGCGGGCATACTGCATGGCGACGAACCGGCGCAGCATCTCGTCCCGGTTCATTTCCGCGCCCTTGCGCAGGGTGACCATTCCGGCGATGTACTCTTCCGGCGTGCCCAGACCGTAGATGCAGGACACGGTGGCCACGACGACGACGTCGCGCCGGGTCAGCAGCGCGTTGGTGGCCGAGTGGCGCAGCCGTTCGACTTCCTCGTTGATGGAGGAGTCTTTTTCAATGAAGGTGTCCGTCTGCGGGACGTAGGCTTCCGGCTGGTAGTAGTCGTAGTAGGAGACGAAGTACTCCACGGCGTTGTTGGGCAGCAGTTCGCGGAACTCGTTGGCCAGCTGGGCTGCCAGGGTTTTGTTTTGCACCAGCACCAGGGTGGGCCGCTGCACCTGTTCCACCAGCCAGGCCGTGGTGGCGGATTTGCCGGTGCCGGTGGCACCGAGCAGCACGATGTCCTTCTCCCCGGCCTGGATCCGTTCGGTCAGTTCCTTGATCGCCGCGGGCTGGTCGCCGGCCGGCTGGAAGTCGCTGACCACCTCGAAGGGCGCCACAACGCGTTTGATGTCCTGCGCAAGACTCATGCGGTTAACCGTAGACCCGATTCCGGTCAGCGTGGGTCCTGAATCGCTCTGGGCCTAAATCGGGCCCTCGCCCTGCGGCTACGTCCGCGCTCCGTTGCCCCGCACAGCCGTGTGCGGTAGATCTGTCCGTGCACCGACCACCAACGGAAGGCACATTATGGACGTCCGAACCTATCCCGAGGGCGTAACGTCGTGGATCGACGTCGAACATCAGGACATTGAGCAGGCCAAGGACTTCTACGGCGGCCTGTTCGGTTGGACGTTCACCGATGCCACACCGCCGGGTGTCTCCCCGCGCTATGTGATCGCCCAACTGCACGGCCGCGATGCCGCCGGCCTGGGTGAGGGCACAGCCGGCGAGGCCGGGCCCAGCTGGAACACGTATGTGGCGGTCGAGGATTCGGAGGCCGCCGTGGGCAGGATCCGTTCCGCGGGCGGACGGGTGCTCTCCGGCCCGGCGGATGCCGGGGAGGGCGGCAGGGCCACGCTGTGTGCCGATCCGTCCGGCGTCATGTTCCGGCTTTGGCAGGCACGGCGCCGGCCGGGCGCCCAGGCGGTCAACGTGCCGGGGGCCTGGAACTTCAGCGACCTGCACACCACGGATCCTGCCGCGGCCACGGATTTCTACGGCCGGGTCTTCGGCTGGCAGTTCGTCGACGTCGGCTTCGGCAACATGATCCGCGTCCCCGGCTACGGCGACCACCTGCAGGCGACCAGTGATCCGGACATCCGCGAGCGCCAGTCGGGAGTCAACGTTCCACCGGGGTTCGCCGATGCCATCGGCTGGCTCACGGAGTTGCGGCCGGGGGAAGCGCCGCACTGGCACGTGGCGTTCACCGTCGCCGACCGCGATGCGACCGCGCTCGACGCCGAACGCCTGGGCGGGAAGGTGCTGGACCGAACTGACACAGACTGGACGCGGGACGCGAGGATCAGTGACCCGTTCGGAGCCGTCTTCACGGCCAGCCAGTTCACCCCGCCATCCGGCTGAGAGGCAGCGCTAGCCGCCGAGGGCGGGCGGTTCCCACCCGGTGTCCAGCGCCCACCGGTTCATCTGCGGGTCCGCCGCCTGGCTGAACCAGTCTTCCTTGGCCCGCGCGTAGCGACCCGGAGACGCGTCGGAAGCATGCAGGCCGGCCAGCCGCCGCTTCTCGGCCAAGTACGCTTCGGCCGCGCCGGGATCGGCCCGCAACCAGTCACGGAACAGCAAGGCAAAGCGCCACCCCGGCGAGCCCGCTGCGCGGACGTGCACGTTGACGGCCCGGCCGGGGTCGGCGTTGCCGTGCAGTCGCTTGGCCCAGTCGCCCGGCTCCGGGTGCTGCGGTTTCGCTGTGTCGCGCCAGCTGCCGGGCCACCGCGGGAAGCCGGCCGCTGCCAGGGCCTCGGCGGCGGAATCGGCGTCCGCCATGCTGGCCACCGTAACCTGCAGGTCCAGCACGTCCTTGGCCGGCAGGCCCGGAACGGCCGTTGACCCGATGTGATCGACCGCCAGAATCCGCGGGTCGGTGCGCCTGATGCGCTCGGCGAGCAGGGCTGCCTGAGCGGGCCACTGCGGCTGCGGGTCCAGCAGGACCGGCGGCCCAGGGCGAGGAGCCAGCCTGCCGGCCAGCAGGTTCTGGTTGAAGGGCATTAGCCGCTCCTCCCAGAGGGCGTCCAGGGCATCCAGCAACTGCTCCCGGGTGCCGGTGTTCTCCAGCACGACGTCGGCGGCGGCCCTACGATCTGCCGGGGAGGCCTGGGCAGCCATCCGGGAACGGGCATCCGCTTCGGTCATGCCACGGTCTTCAACCATGCGCCGCAGCCGCTCTGCTTCGGGCGCGTCGATGACCACGACCAAGTGGAAGGAGGGACTCTGCCCGGTTTCCACCAGCAGCGGGATGTCCTGGACAAGGATTCCGCCCTCGCCTGCGGCTGCTGCCAGCTCGGCGGCCCGCGCGCGGACCAGCGGGTGCACAATCGCATTCAGGCGTTCGCGTTGGGCTGGATCGTTGAAAACCAAGGCACCCAGCGCCGGGCGGTTCAGGCGCCCCTCGGCGTCCAGGATTCCCGGGCCGAAGGCTTGGACGACGGCGGACAGGCCGTCGGTGCCCGGCTCTACTACCTCGCGGGCGATGGCGTCGGCGTCGACCAAAGTGGCGCCGAGCTCCGCCAGCCGCCGGGCAGCGAGCGATTTTCCGGCGGCAATTCCACCTGTCAGTCCGATTCTCAACACGGCCTCAGTCTAGCCAGCACGCCGACGTGGACCGTGGCATGCCGGTATCACGTGCCGGGGTGGCGGGCCGATACCGGAATGGCGGGCCGGGTTATTCCTCGTGTCCCTGGTCTGCGCTCATCTGGTCCTCGGCCGGCGGGGTTTCGCCGGGCGGAACGCCGCCGCCGGGTTCCAGCCCGGTGATGTTCTGGTCTTGAGGATCGGGATTGGCCGAGTCCCCCTGATCGGCCGACACCCGTTCCGCGTCCGTCTTGTCCGTACCCGGGCTATGTTCCTGCTCGTCCTGGATGCGCCGATCGAATTCGGGCTGGTTCTTCGCCATGGCTCCACCGTTCGTTACGGGAAGGCCGCACCGGTTTAGGGCGACCATGTACCGACACACTAAGCACGGTCCGGCCGCCGGACAAGGGCGTGGACATCGATCGGCAGGGTTGGAACGTGAGGCTCCGGTGCCTTCGGAAAGGCGATTAGGCTGGTGGATGTGCCCCATCCGTCCAACGCCAGCTGCTACACCACCCTTGCCGGCGAACACCGTCATGAGATCGAGATTAAGCGGTCCCGCTTCATCACTGTGCTGCGCCGTGCAGAGACCGAGGATGAGGCCCGCAGCCTGGTGTCGGAACTGCGCCGCGAGTTCCATGACGCCCGGCACCACTGCAGCGCCTTCGTTCTTGGGCCAGACCGCGCGGTCCAGCGTTCCAATGACGACGGTGAGCCCTCCGGCACGGCCGGCATCCCCATGCTGGAAGCCCTGCTCAAACGCGAGACCGCACCAGGGGTGACGGACCTGAGCGACGTAGCTGCCGTCGTCGTGCGTTACTTCGGCGGGATTCTGCTGGGCGCGGGCGGGCTGGTGCGGGCCTATTCAGAATCGGTGTCACAGGCCGTTGGCACCGCTGAAATGGTCCAGCGGCGCAGGATGCGGCTGTTCGCGGCCCCGTCCATGCACGCGGACGCTGGCCGATTGGAAAATGACCTGCGGGCAGCGGGAACCGTGGTGCTGGGCAGCGACTATGGCGCCGCCGAGGTGCGGATCCGGCTGGCCCTGGAAGACACTCCGGAAGTGATCGAGCGTTTCAAAGATCAACTGGCAGCACTGACATCGGGAGGCCCCGCGCCCATTGAGTTGGGGACGGAGTGGGTGGACCTTGGCTGAACACCGCGACGACGTCAACGGCCCCGGGACCCTCCACCCCGCCTTCGACTTCGGCACGCTCCGGCGATGGCCCGACGTGGAAGCGGACAACCTGTTCGCCTACGACGCGGCTGACAAGCTCCTGCTGGACACAGCCGAGCCGTTGATCGCCGGTCTGGAAGGAAGCCGGATCGCCGTGGTCAACGACCACCACGGCGCGCTCACGCTGGCCCTGATTGCCGCCGGTCAGCAGGGAGTCCGCGTGGTGCAGGACGCTTTGAGCTCGGAGCGCGCCCTGGACAATAACGCCTCCCGGCTGGGGCTGGCTGGGTACAGCCACCGCTCGCTGGATCCCGCCGCATTTAACGGTGTCCGGCTAGTGCTTCTTCAGCTGCCGCGCTCGCTTGATGCGCTGGCGGAGATGGCGGACTGCATTGCCGCTGCCGCTTCCACCGATGTCGTGGTGCTGGCCGGCGGCCGGGTCAAACACATGAGCACCGCGATGAACTCCGTGCTGGCCACATCGTTCTCCTCCGTGACGGCAGGCCTGGCGCGGCAGAAAGCGCGGATCCTGACGGCCACCGGTCCGCTGCCGCCTGTGGGTGCGCGCTTCCCTCGCGCCGAAGAGCACGACGTCGGCCTCCCCGTTCCGCTGCGGTTGGTCGCCTTCGGAGGCACGTTTGGCGGCCCCAAGGTGGACCCGGGCACCCGGTTCCTGCTCCCGCTGCTCGCCGGTGCCCGGGAAGCCGCCCGGGCGGTAGACCTAGGATGCGGCAACGGTACGATCGCCGCGTATCTGGCTCTGACCCGCGGAGCCATCCGGGTGCTGGCCACGGACCAGTCGGCTTCAGCGGTCAGATCAGCCCGCGCCACCGCCGAGGCGAACGCGGTTGCGGACCGGGTGGAGGTGCGGCGGGATGATGCCTTGTCCTCGCTGCCCACCGCTTCCGAGCAGCTGGTAGTGCTCAATCCGCCGTTCCATATCGGGAACACCGTGCACGCCGGCATTGGGCTGAAGCTCTTCGCCGAAGCCGGCCGCGTCCTCGCTCCCGGCGGAGAACTATGGACAGTGTGGAACAGCCATCTGGCCTACAAGCCGGCATTGAACCGATTGGTGGGGCCGACCCGCCAGGTGGCACGGAACCCAAAGTTTACGGTCACGGTCAGCACCCGGAGCTGACGGAACCTCAGAACTCGGTACCGTAGTAGCGGCGCAGCTCGGCTTCTTCCTCCGGGGTCAGGCCCTCGGAGGCCGCCGGCGAGGGCGAGTCCTTAATGGTGTCCTGGCTGTAGGCGACGAACACATCGTGTTTATCTATCCGCGCCCCGGCAATCGGCACGAACTTCTCACGGCTATCCGCCAAGCCCAGGCCCACCGTGATCCAGGTGATGGTTCCGGTGACCGGATCTTGGTGCACCTGGCCCACCACTCCTAGCTTCCGGTCGGCGCTGTCCCACACGGTGGCTTGCTGCAGGGCGTGGACGTCCACTTCTTCCGGCATACTCTCTCCCTTTCGACCCAAGGCCTGCCTAGGTGCGCTTTTCCCACACCCTAGCCTAGTGACCCCGCCCTGTTTGGCGAGCCCACCCCGTGCAAAGTCAGCCCGGGGGCAGAGTTTTCGCACCCGCAGGAGGTGCCGGTTGCCGTGCCGATAACGGCCCAATAACGGCGCGATAACGGGGGCCCGAGTTCACTGTAAGGGCATTGCAACTGAAGCTTTATGGGGTTCTGGGGGAGAAAAAGCAATGCGCACCGATTCCACCCGTCATTCCCTGGCGACCCTTGTGACCAAGCTCATGGCAGGAGAACGAGGGAGACCATGCCTATTATCAGGGAGCCGCACCTGTTCAACGAGCAGAGCTTGTTCGTCGACTTGGAAGGGTTGCTGGGCCGCCGCCTCTACCTGAAAATCGAGGGGTTTAACTTCGCCGGCTCGATCAAGCTCAAGCCCGCGCGGGAGATGGTCGAGCACGCCGAGCGAGAGGGCCTGATCGGCCCCGGCTCGATTCTGGTGGAGTCTTCCTCGGGGAACCTCGGCGTAGCGCTCAGCATGATCGCCGCCAGCAAGGGATACCGCTTCGTGTGCGTCATCGATCCGCGCTGCAACCCGGCTACCCGGCAACTCATGGAGTCGCTCGGGGCACAGGTAGATCTGGTCACCGAACCGGATCCCGTCGACGGTTTCCTCGGGGCCCGTCTCAACCACGTCCGGGATCTGTGCGCGTCCGACGAGCGGTATCTCTGGCTCAACCAGTACACCAATCCCGGCAACTGGGGAGCGCACTACCGCTGGACCGCCCCCGAGATCTCCGATCAGTTCCCCGAACTGGACGTGCTGTTCGTCGGAGCCGGGACAACGGGAACCCTGATGGGTTGCGCGAGGTACTTCCGCGAGCACCGGCCCGATGTCCGGATTGTCGCGGTCGACGCCGCAGGATCGGTCTCGTTCGGCGGCCAGCCGGCCACCCGCCTGATCCCGGGGCTCGGCATGAGTGTGCGGCCGCCGCAGCTCGACGAATCATTCATCGATGACGTGGTGATGGTCGAGGAACTGGACACGGTGCGCGCCTGCCACCGCCTCGCGGCGGGCGGGTTCATGCTCGGTGGCTCCACCGGGACCGTGGTTCACGGCGCCGTGTCTTGGCTCGCCGACCACGACGCCCAGGACGTCACGGCGGTGGCCATCTCGCCGGATCTAGGCCGCCCCTACCTGGACACCGTCTACGACCCCGACTGGGTGCACGACCACCTGGGCGCCGAAGCACTCGCCACCGCCGACTTGGCGGTGGCTCCGGGCCAATGGTCCGACCCGGCGCTGGGGCCATGGAACAGGGCACCCGCATCCGTGGCCGATTCCGTCGCCACCGCCTCGCTAAGGAGTTTCCGGCAGTGAAGATCCGCGTCGACGACCCGCAGGGTGCTCCGCGTTCCACACCTCCGACAAATTCCACGACTCCTGCGGAACCTGCGGCTCCGGCCGGGAACGGCTCTCCAGCCACGCCGGCCACCGGTGCGGCTGCAGCCCTGGAGCGCCGGCTGGCGGATCTTCTCGCAGTGGTGGTGAAAAAGGATGACGTCCCCGTGGGCTCCAACTTTTTCTACGAATTGGGTGCGGACTCGCTGGTGATGGCGCAGTTCTGCGCCCGCGTGCGCAAGCAGCCAGACCTGCCTGCCGTGTCGATCAAGGACATCTACCAGCACCCATCGATCTCGGCGCTGGCCGCGGCCCTGGCACCGGCGGAAGAGTCGTCGGCGACAGCGCTGATGCAGGAACGGTTAGCGGAGGTGCTGTCCGGCGTGATGGGCGTCGAGCACGTGCCGGCGGGCGCCGACTTCTTCCATGACCTGGGCGCGGACTCGCTGGTCATGGCGAAGTTCTGCGCCAGGGTGCGCAAGCAGCCGGAACTGCCAGCGGTGTCAATCAAGGACATCTACCAGCACCCAACGATCTCGGCGCTTGCCGCGGCCCTTGCACCGGCGGAAGAGGCCCCGGCGCAGGTGCAGGTGCAGGACCAACTGGCCGAGGTGCTCGCCGGCGTGCTCGGCGTAGAGCAGGTCGCGATGGGCGATGACTTCTTCCATGACCTGGGCGCTGACTCGCTGGTGATGGCTAAGTTCTGCGCCAGAGTGCGCAAGGAGCCGAACCTGCCCCAGATATCCATGAAGGAGATCTACAGCAACCCGAATATCTCCGCACTGGCAGCGGCCCTGCAGGTCCCCCCGACGCAGCAGGACAAGGAGGCAGAGCCCTCGCCGGCCGTTTCCTCCGTGCCCGAGACGCCGCCGCCCATGGACGCGCGGACCTGGGAGTATGTCGCCTGCGGCGCCCTGCAGGTGCTCGTCTACATCGGCTACTGCCTGTTCGCCGGTTTCATCATGGTCGTGGGGTACCAATGGTTGTTTCCGGCAGCGACGCCGGGCAACCACCACTGGTTGGGGCACGGGACGGACTTCTGGGAGCTTTACCTGCGGTCGATCGCCTACACCGCGGCGACGTTCGTGGTGCTGTGCATTCTGCCGGTGGCCGCGAAATGGATTTTCATTGGGCGCTTCCGGCCCAAGGAGATCCGCATTTGGAGTCTGGCCTACTTCCGGTTCTGGCTGGTCAAGGCGTTGATGCGCACTTCTCCCCTCTCGCTGATGGCCGGTTCGCCGCTGACGACCTTCTACTTGCGAGCGATGGGCGCGAAGGTCGGCCGCAACGTGATGATCATGACCAATCGGCTGCCGATCTGCACCGACCTGCTGACCATCGGGGAGGGGACGGTGATCCGCAAGGACGTCATGCTCAACGGGTACCGTGCCCACGGCGGCGTCATCCAGGTGGGTGGGGTCACGCTGGGCAGGGACGTGACCATCAGCGAGGGCAGTGTGCTGGACATCAACACGTCGATGGGTGACCGCTCCCAGCTGGGCCACCGGTCCACTCTCTACACCGGTCAAGCCGTGCCCGAGGGCGAACGGTGGCACGGATCGCCGGGCAGGCCAGGGGATGCGGACTACGCCACGGTCGAGCCGACGCCCTACCGGCCGTGGCGCCGGGGATGGTTCGCCGTTTCCCAGCTCCTGAGCACGGTTGGGTTGGGCCGCTCTATGTGGGGACTGGCGATCGCGCTGATCATCCTGGCGAACCCGAGCGTCGCGGCCCTTCTGGAGCCACAGGAGTTGGCGTTCACCAACTGGGTCTTCTACGCCGACGCCGCCGTCTACGCCGGCGTGTCCGTCTTGGGTGGAACGGTCCTAGCATTGTTCCTCATCACGACCCTGCCGCCGCTGCTCCAACTCGCGGTGAAGCCGGACAAGGTGTATCCGCTGTTCGGGCTGCGTGATGCGGCGGCACGGGCGGTGGCCAAGATGACCAACAGTCCCATGCTCGGGGCGCTGTTCGGCGACAGCTCCTACGTGGTGAACTACGTGCGGGCCATCGGGTACCGCCAACCGCAGGTCCAACAGACCGGTTCGAATTTCGGCACGGGGTTCAAGCACGACAACCCGTTCCTTTCGACCATCGGCACCGGCACGATGATCGCCGACGGGGTGTCTTTCATGAACGCGGACTACTCGGCGACGTCATTCAAGGTCAGCGGGGTGGCGATCGGTGCCCACAACTATCTGGGCAACGCCGTGCTGTACCCCGCCGAATCCAGGGCCGGGGACAACTGTCTGCTCGCGACCAAGGTCATGGTCCCCGTCGACGGGCCGCTGCGCCAAGACGTGGGCCTGCTCGGATCGCCGGCGTTTGAGATCCCCCGCTCCGTACTGCGGGACACCCTCCCCGGGGAGCAGAGGAGCCCCGCCGACCTCCGCCGGGATCTGGCGGCGAAAAACGGCCACAACCTGCGCACGATGGCCCTCTTGATGCTGGCGCGGTGGTTTAACGCCACGGTGGCTCTGCTGACAATGTTCGCCGGCCTCGAACTGTCCGACCAATTAGGTTTCCTTGCGCTCAGCGCGTCGTTCGTCGTCATGCTCGTGCTCGGCGTGCTGGTCCCGGTAGGCATCCAGCACCTCGCAACAGGGTTCCGCCGGCTCCGGCCCCAGCTGTGCTCCATTTACAACCCCTACTTCTGGTGGCACGAGCGGTACTGGAAGTTGATGGCCCAGAGCCGGTACCTGGCTCTCTTCAACGGAACACCGTTCAAGCCGCTGATCTGGCGCTTGCTGGGCGTGCGGATGGGCTCCCGGGTTTTCGACGACGGCTGCGCGTTCATCGAGCGGACCCTGGTGACGGTCGGCTCCCGGTGCACGCTTAACAACGGCACCACGGTCCAGTCCCATTCCCAAGAGGACGGGATGTTTAAGTCCGATTACAACGTCGTCGGGAACGACGTCACGCTCGGCGTCGCCGCCTTTGTCCACTACGGCGTGAGCATTGAAGACGGTGCCGTTGTCGCCGCCGACTCCTTCGTGATGAAGGGGACGACCCTCCCTCGGGGCACCCTGTGGGGTGGCAACCCGGCCGAAGAGGCCCGAGACACCGCCACCTCCCCCGTCGCACTGGAAAGGCCCGTGTCATGACCACCACCTCTGCGCTGACCTGCCGCACCGCCGCCGACCACTCGTCGGGTCCGGGCAATGACCTGACCGCCCCCACGGGTGCCGCGCCGACGTCGATCCCCCGATGGACACAGGACGGCCAGCCGGGTCAGGGGCGGGTCGAGGTGGCGGTTCCGGAGGACCTGCGCCAGGCCGTGCGGACACTGTCCCTCACGCTGGACGCGACGCCTGCATCGATCTGGCTGGCGGCTCACGCAAGGGTGCTACAAGCGCTGTCCGGCGAAACAGAGGTCACCATCGGATACAGGGACGCGTCAGGGACGTGGACCTGGGAACTCGATCTTGGACAAGGGTCATGGCGGGCGCTGGTCTCCGCGGCGCGCATGCGACAGGTGCAGGCCCACGCCGACCGAGCAGGGGTGCCGCAGGCGCCGGCTTCTGCGGGGTACGAGGTGCTGCTCAGCATCGACCACGACGACGATCCCGAGCTCGTGGAGGGCCTGGTCTTGCGCGTGTCCCTCGGCGATGCCGCAGGTGGCGAAGCGATGCGCCTGCGCTACCGGCGCGACCTCCTCGACGAGTCCGCAGCCCTCCGGATCGCCGGCTATCACCTGAGCGCACTCCGCCATCTGGTCGCAGACCCCGAGGCGGATCATGCTGACGCCGACCTCGTCGCCGCCGATGAGCGGCGCTTCCAGCTCAAGCAACTCGCCGGGCCCGAGCGGCCCCGACCCCAACACCGCTTCCACGAGCTGTTCGAGGAGCGGGTGCGCCAGCATCCCGAACGCATCGCCGCCGTCCAGGACTCGCGCGAGTGGACCTACGCGGAGCTGAACGCCCGCGCCAACCGGCTCGCCCGCGCCCTGCTCGCGCGGGGGCTGCAGGCGGAGGACATCGTGGCCGTCGTCGCCGAGCGGGACCTGGAATGGATGGCCGCCGTTATCGGCATCTTCAAGGCCGGAGGCGCGTACCTGCCGATCGAACCGCACTTCCCCGCCGACAGGATTGCCAGAACGCTCACCCGGTCCGGATGCCGGATGGTGCTGACCGAGAAAGGCAGCACCGCCACGCTCGACGAAGCACTCGACGGAATGACCGCGGTCGCGAAGCTCCTCTTCGAAGACGTCGAGGCCGGCGGGCACGCCGCCGACGACCTCGGCCTGGAGGTTCGTCCCGATCAGCTTGCCTACGTCTACTTCACCTCCGGGTCCACCGGCGAGCCGAAAGGCGCGATGTGCGAACACGACGGGATGGTTAACCACCTGTACGCCAAGATCGAGGACCTGGGGATCGGCCCCGGCGACGTCGTCGCCCAGAGCGCACCCCAGTGCTTCGACATCTCGCTGTGGCAGCTGGTATCGGCCCTGCTTGTCGGCGGCCGCACACTCATCGTTGCGCAGGACCGGATCCTCGACGTCGAGCGGTTCATCGATGCGGTGGAACGCGGCGGCGTCGCAGTCTTCCAGGTCGTCCCGTCCTACCTCGACGCGCTGGTGGCATACCTGGACGGTAAACCACGCGCGCTGCCGCACCTTCGCTGTGTCTCGGCGACCGGGGAGGCCCTGAAACAGGAACTGGTCCGCCACTGGTTCAACGTGATGCCGAATGTCAAGCTGGTCAACGCCTACGGATTGACGGAGACCTCAGACGACACTAACCACGAGGTGATGGCTGCCGTGCCCACCGGCGGCTCTGTGCCACTGGGCTGGCCGATCCCCAACGTCCGGATCCACATCCTCGACGAGCGTCAACGGCTTGTGCCGCTCGGGGCGCCGGGCGAGATCGCCTTCTCCGGAGTGTGTGTGGGCCGCGGCTACATCAACGATCCGGAGCGCACGGCGCAGGCGTACTCCACCGACCCCTATGTGGACGGCGCGCGGCTCTACCGTGCGGGCGACTACGGCCGCTGGTCCCCGGACGGCAAGCTGGAGTATCTGGGCCGGCAGGACAACCAGGTCAAGATCTCCGGATTCCGCATCGAGATTGGCGACATCGAGAACGCGCTGTTGCGGGTTCCCGGAGTCCGCGACGGCGCCGTCGTCGTCGGCGAAGGTGCTGGGCAGTCCAAGTTCCTGGTGGCGTTCTACTCAGGCAACCGGTCGCTCGAGGTCGACGTCATCCGCGGCGAGATGGCCGCGCGGGTACCGGCCTACATGGTTCCGTCTGCGTACAGGTGGCAGGAGAGCCTGCCCCTGACCGACAACGGGAAGATCGACCGGAAGGCCTTGACCCGCATGGCGCGGGAGGTCGTTCCCGAGACCGGCACCGCCACGGACGTGCTTTTGGCCAGCGAGCGGCGGCTCGCCGAGGCCTGGGCGACGGTGCTCGGCCTCCCGGCGGGCCGGATCGGCAAGCAGGACTCGTTCTTCGAGCTGGGCGGGACCTCGCTGTCCGCGGTGAAGCTCGCCGTCCTGCTCAAGCGCGCGGTTTCGATCAAGGACATCATGCAGTCGCCCGTCCTGGCGGACCTAGCGAAGCTGCTCGAGGCCTCGTCCCTGGCGGACGCTGCCGTCCCGCCCGCCCCGCGGTCGGCTGGAGCCGCCGCACCACCCGATTCCATGGCCCCGGCTGGAGGACCGGTTGGCCACTCCCATCCGCTACCCGTAAAGCAAAAGGACCTCTGATGTCGTCTCAATCACCCAGGATCCAGTTCGACGTTGAACGCCAACCCGGTCGGGCGCCGATGCTCACCGTCGAGGACGGCCACGACCCAGTGCGGTGGGCCGAACAGAACGGTGAGGCGCTGCGTGCAGCGGTGGATGAACACGGCGCCGTCCTGGTCCGCGGCCTGGGCCTGCGTGATCCGGCTCAGGTGGCCGATACCTTCAAGCGGCTGGTTCCAGGCGGCCTCATGCCGGACCGGGAAGCCTTCGCGACCAGGCAGCCCTACTTGGACGGCGTGTACTCATCCCTCACGTGGCCCGCGAACCAGCCCATGTGCATGCACCACGAGCTCAGCTACGCGCTCGAGTTCCCCGGCCTGATGCTCTTCGCCTGCCTCCAGGCGCCCCGCGTCGGTGGGGTGACCGGTGTGGCGGATGCCCGCGCCGTGCTCGACGCCATCCCTTCGGACATCGTGCGTAGGTTCGAGAGCGAGGGGTGGCTGCTCGCCCGCAGCTACAACGAGGACATCGGCGCCTCCTACGAGGAGGCGTTCGGGGTCTCCGGCCGCGCCGACGTCGAGAGTTACTGCAAGGCGCACGAGATCGAGTTCGAGTGGCAGCCCGACGGCGAGCTGCGCACCCGGCAACGGCGTCCTGCCGTGGTCCGGCACCCGGCGACCGGCGAACGCAGTTGGTTTAACCAAGTCGCGTTCCTGAGCGAATGGACGATCGCGTCCGAGGTGCGGGAGTACCTGGTGGACGTTTACGGTCCCGACGGGCTGCCGTTCAACACCCGCTTCGGCAATGGCGAGCCGATCGGCGAGGACATCGTCGCCCTCCTGAACGAGGTCTACGAGGCCCACACCCTGCGAACCCCTTGGGAGACAGGTGACCTCATGCTGGTCGACAACATCCGTATGGCCCACAGCCGCGAGGCGTATGAAGGACCTCGGGAGATCCTCGTCGGCATGGCCGAGCCGCGCAACGTGTTCGATCTCGATACCCACACCCAGGACGGTGCACGATGACAGAATTCGCCACTTCCCCAGCCGCAGGGGCTGTAGACCCGAAGACGGTTCCATCGTTCGCGGTCATTGCAGGGGCCCAGGTGCAGCAGGTGCTCCAGGGGCAGGAAAAGCAAGTCGTCGAGCTGGTCGAACAGACCTACCGGGTGCACGCAGCCGGAGACTCGGTGAATCCCCCGTCCTACTTCCTGCGCTTCCCGGACCGGCCCAGCTCGCGCATCATCGCCCTGCCCGCCTCGGTCGGCGGACAGGTGGAGGTTGACGGCATCAAGTGGGTCTCCAGCTTCCCGGACAATGTGTCGTCGGGGATTCCGCGCGCCTCAGCGGTGTTGATCCTCAACGACCGGGCTACGGGCTATCCCTTCGCGTGCATGGAGAGCTCAATTATCAGCGCCTCTCGGACGGCCGCATCGGCCGCCGCGGCTGCGGACTGGCTCAGTCGGGGACGTGGGCGTCCCAGACGCATCGGGTTCTTCGGCGTTGGCCTCATTGCCCGCTACATCCACACCTTCCTGAACGCGACGGACTGGTCCTTCGACGAGATCGGGGTGTTCGACCTCTCGGGCGAGAGCGCGGAGGGATTCAAGGGTTATCTCGAACGCAGCGGCACCCAGGCCCGGGTGACCGTGCACGACGGCCCCGAGCAGCTGATCAGAAGCAGCGACCTCGTCGTGTTCGCCACGGTGGCGGGCGAACCGCACGTGCATGACACGACGTGGTTCGAGCACAACCCGCTGGTACTGCACGTGTCCCTGCGCGACCTGTCCCCGGAGATCCTGTTGGCGTCGACCAACATCCTCGACGACGTCGACCACTGCTTGAAAGCCGGGACGTCGGCCCACCTCGTGGAGCAGATGGTCGGCCACCGGGACTTTGTGGACGGCACCTTGGCCGACGTTATGGAAGGAAGGGTTTCGCCGGCGGACGACCGTCCCGTGGTGTTCTCGCCGTTCGGCCTGGGCGTGCTGGACCTGGCGGTGGGCAAGTACGTCTACGACGAACTTGCCAGCAGCGGGCAACTCCGGGTTGTCGAGGACTTCTTTTCCGAGCTTCGTCGGTACGGCTGACCCGGCGGCCCGACCACGTTAATCGATTCGCACCCACCGAGGAGTGACACAATGCTCTTGTTATCGCAGATGCTGGGGAATGTGTCCAAGGCACACGCGCAGTCCCCTGAGGACTGGGCACGGTCGGTCACTGACGTCCTGCGGGACGCCGCGATCTACCATCAGGCCGGAAACGGCTTCTACCGAGCCCAGTGTGACGCGTTGGGAGTCGATCCCGCCGCGATCAACGACATCAACGACCTGCAAAATCTGCCCCTGTTGTCGGTCGGCATGTTTAAGCGTCCCGACGCCCAAGTGCTGCTTACCTGCTCGCTGGCCGACGTCGAGACCGAGACCCGCTCCAGCGGAACCCGGGGTGTTCCGTCCGTCGCCCGCCGCAACAGCGAGACAGTGACCCGGGCGCTGGTTGGTCTGATCGGGACCTACCGGGAGTTCTTCAACCTGTCCGGGGGCGCGGGCCTTTTCTTGAACCCGTCGGACGCCGAAGCCTCGGAGATGGGCCTGCTCAAGGACTTTAACATCCTGAACAGCGTCTTCGATCACCACGCATACCTCATTGCCGAGCAGGCGTTCGACGCCCGGGAGGCCCTGGAGCACCTGCGTCGGTGGAAGGGTCACATGACCCGGCACATCGTCGGTCCGCCGTTCCTCATCGGCCGGCTCCTCCGGTTCCTCGAGCAGGAGAAGATGAATGTGCGCTTGGACCCGTACAGCATGATCATCACTCTGGGCGGTTGGAAGCGGCACACGGCCGAGGCCATCCCTGACGAAGGCTTCCGGGAGCGGTGCCACGACCTGCTCGCGGTGCGCCCCGGAAACGTGCGCGACATGTACGGGATGATCGAGTCGAACATGCTGGCCGTCGAATGCCACCTGCATCGCAAGCATGTCCCGCCGTGGTGCTACATCTCCATCCGGGACCCCGGCCAGATCAGCAAGGAGCTGGCTCCGGGGGGCACCGGCATCATCGCCGTACTGGACGCCCTCAACACCAGCTACCCCGGTTTCCTCCTCACTGACGACGTGGGCGACGTCGAGACCGGCACCTGCGGGTGCGGGAGAACCGGCCAGGTCGTCAACTTCCGCCGTCGGGGACAGGGCGGCGGGCTTGGCTACTGTCCCGTCAGCATCGAGCGTTACCTCGCCTCTCGCACCATCGCCAACGACGAGGCGCCGGCTCTCATGCAGGTTTGAGTTCGCGGCGCCTCAGCCGGCGCCCTGCCCCGTTGCCGGGTCTGTCGCGCCCTTGGCAAGGCCGCCCTTGACGCCGGCGAGCGAGACCGTCGCGCTCATCAGCGTTTCGGTCATCTGCTCCAGTACGGCCATGTCAACGTTCTCGATCGTGTCGCAGGCCCGGTGGTAACACTCGTCGTACTGCTCCCCGGCCTGCCCGCCGAACGTCCTCGCCTCGGCCTCGTTTTTGGTCCCCGCGTCCCCGGTGAACAGACCCCCGGCCGGGATGCCGGCCTTCACGAACGCGTCGTAGTCCGAATCCTCGATGAACCCAAACGGCAGCGCCTCGACCCCTTCGGTCTGCAGGATGTCCACGAGTACCTGTTCGACGGCGCCCGACCCCTCGGGCCCGGCCTCCTCGCTGTCCGACCCGTCGCCGTCGTAGACGTACGCCACCGCATTCGGCGAGCCCACCACGTCGACGTTCAGGTACGCCACGTGCGCGGTGGCCTCAGCGCCGGAGAGCTCCTCGACATAATGTTCCGAGCCGTGCAGTCCGTCCTCCTCGCCACCCCAGAACGCGAACCGGATCCGATCCCGCGCCACGGCGCCCTGCGCCGCGAGCCGCTGCGCGACCTCGAGCACCGCGGCGACCCCGCTGCCGTTGTCGTTGAGCCCGGGCCCGTCCTCCACCGAATCCAGGTGCGCCCCGAGCACCAGAATGCTCCCGGAATCGCCGCCCGTGTCGGCCAAAATGTTGAACGCTTCCACTGGGTTGCGTCGGCCGTAACTGAACTCCTGCCGCCGCGGTTCGTAGCCCGCCGCACGCAGTTGCTTCTCGACGTACGCCGCGGACGCCTCGTATCCCCCGGTGCCGTCGGCCCGGTTCCCGCCGTTCGCGTCTGCCGCCGCCTGCAGCGCCTCCAGGTGCCGGGTCAGCGCACTGGGCTCCACCACCTCCCGCACCACAGACGGGTCCGGCGGGGCTTCCACCCTCACGGGCGGCCGCGGCTCGTCCGAACAGGCGACAACGCTGCCGACCAGTGCCGCGCACATCACAACGGAGTACAGCCGGGTGCGGCGACGAGGATGCTTCTGGACACGCTGCGGAACGGCTTCTGCACCTGGCACGTAAACTCCCCCCAGTCTGCGTCCTTGGGACGCTGGTAGGCACATGCTACGCCCCGGCGGTCCGCGCGGGAAGAACTAGTTGACCACGGTAACAGACGGATATTTCAGGTGCTGTTTGACGCCTCACTAAAACCCTGGCCGGCGCGGACAAGGCTGGCGCTGACATCGCCAGCCTTGTCCGCCCGGTCTCGTCAGCGGCGAGCGTGCGGCCTTGGCCCAACGTCTCCATCAGGTCAGGTTCATCCAGCTGTCCAGCGCAGTGAAGAACGGCAGGCCGCCGCCCGCCAAGACCGGATAGGTGGCCTGTGCGTACACGTGCACTGGCGGAGCAGCACGGTGATCCCGCGGTCGCTGGCCGAGTTCTGCTCCGTGCTTGTTGAAGCTGACGCGACTTGCCACCCATCCAAACGGCAACAGGCCGTCTGTACCATTTGGACGCCGAATACCGACCCGCGGGAAGCAACACCATGCGGAAACTGACCTATGGCATGAACGTGAGCGTGGACGGCTACATCGCCGGGCCCGGAGACGACCTCGGCTGGAGCGTGCCGTGCGAAGAGCTGTTCCAATAATGGCCCGACCGCGTGGGGGCGACGGGCCTGGCGCTGTACGGGCGCAAACTGTGGGAGACGATGAGCGCCCATTGGCCGACCGCCGACCAACAGCCTGGCGCCACACCGTCGGAAATCAAGTTCGCCCGCCGCTGGCGCGACATGCCGAAGGTGGTGTTCTCCTCGGCGACCAGCGCGGTCGACTGGAACGCCCGCCTCGTCACCGGTGACGCGGTCACCACGATCACCCAGCTCAAGACTGAGGATGGCGGTCCCATGGACGTCGGCGGCGCCACCCTCGCTGCAGCGGCCATGCGGGCCGGGCTGATCGACGAGTACGCGATCGTCACCCACCCGGTCCTTGTGGGCGGCGGTACGCCGTTCTTCACGGCCCTGGACAACTGGGCGAACCTGAACCTGGTGGAGACCCGGACGTTTCCCGACGGCGTACTCCTGACCAGGTACGAGATGAGGCGCTGAATACCCAGCCTCGGATCGGCGCGGGCTCGGGCCACTCCGGGTCTCGTATCCGTTAGGGGAACTTTCCCGTTTCTGGCGCCCATCGAACTCGACGTAGCTTGAAGTCGCAGGACCGACACTAAGCGCGTTCGCGCTCCTGGCCGGCTATGTCCTCATGCTGGCGTGGATCATTTGGCTTGCCACCGGTGCCCCGCGGGGACTCATGGTGGCGGTGCCATGATGCGCAGGACCGGATGCCCGTTGACGTCCTGGAGCGGGAAGTAGACCCGGTGGGTCGCTTGGTCGACGGCCGCGGTGTGGGCATGGTTGGCGAGCCTGCCCGATGCAATGGGCCGCAGGGACCTGTCTTTTTCGTCGAAAATGCTGACCACCCCGCTTTCGGAGGCGACGTAGAGGCGGTGCAGGCCTTGGTCGAAGGCGAGCACGTCCGGGCCGTCCCGGGTGCCGAACCGCTCCGTGGCCCTGCCGGTTCGCAGGTCCGCCACGAGTAGCGTGGCATTGTCCTCGCAGGCGATGAAAGCAAGCCGGGCCGAGCCGTCGACGGCAAGGCCGTGGTTGCCGTGGCAGCCGTCGAGCCGGATGCGGCCCGTGACGGCGTTCGTGGCCGGATTGATCGTCAGCAATTCGTTCCGGGCCTAGGCGTTGACGAGGATGTTTCCGTCGGCCGGGTCGAAGACCGTGTTGCCGGCTTCTCCGCCGATGTCGATCGAACCGACGGCCGTGCCTGCCCCGACGTCGATAACGGTTTCGGCGCTGCCGCCTTGGTTGGAGACGTAGGCCTTGCCGCGGCCCGGGTCGTAGGCGATCCCGTCCGGGCCCTCGCCTGTGCGGACCCGACCGGTGACGGCGAGGGTCCGGGTATCGATGAGGACGGCCTCGTTGCTGCCCGAAGCAGCAGCGGCGGCGACGCCACGCACGGATTCCATGCCGGTGACCGTGCCCGCCACGGTGTTGCTGGCAAGGTCGACGGCGTGCACCGTGCCGTCACCCAGGTGGGCGATATACAGCCGGTGCCCGGAAGAGTCGACAGCCTGGTAATCGAACCGGGTTGCTTCGCCGGGCAACTCCACGTCCCGGACCAGGTTCAGCGGCAGCGACTCGGCCCGAGCAGCAGTAAGGGGGGCAGGCAGACCAGCAGTGACGCTCGGCGGCATCTGGAGTCCATGATCCCGCCTCCTTACCTTCCCTGCGGCCATCAAGGGTCCGGGTAATAGCACAGGAAGGCCGCCATCCCCTGGCGAAAGGCCCTGTGCCGGCCGGGCCGACGCCCGTGCGCCCGCACCTTCTCTCATTATTCGCGCAGGACTGGGTCAGCGAAAACCCTTCCCGCATAGTGCCTGGACCGTGTCCGTCGCACCGTGCCTGTCCCTGTCCCTGGTCATCTTTGGCGTCGTCGCCCGGAATGAGACCCGCATCCGGTTGATGGTGTTGTCCCGGGTCGGCGAGAGTGCCCAGGGGTGCACCTTCAGCCGCCCCGGAGCTTTACTTCGCCGGCGTTTGTGCAGTGAGCTGCTTAAAGAACCTATGAAAGAGGCCTTTCCAGAGCGGCGGTGGTGGTCGCGGTGGCGGAACGGGCCTCTTGAGCCGGGTTGCCACCCCACAGGGATCCCTGGGTGAGCGTTGACCCCTTCATCACGAAGGAGTCGGCGGCGACGATGACGCGGTCTTCGATGGTTACGCCGTAGTGGACCAGTGCGCCGACCCCGAGCGTGACGTCGTCGCCGAGGACGTCATAGTCGGATTTGAACATCCCGTCCTCTTGGGAGTGGGACTGAATCAGGGTGCCGCCATTCAATGTGCAGCGGGAGCCGATCGTCACCAGGGTCCGCTCGGGGATTGCACAGCCGTCGTCGAACACTCGGGAGCCAATCCGCACGCCCAGCAGACGCCATACCAGCGGCTTGAAGGGGGTCCCGTTAAGGATCGACATGTATCGACTATTGGCCTGCAGCTTCCAGTACCGCTCGTGCCACCAGAAGTAGGGGTGATAGATGGAGCAGAGCTGAGGCTTCAGCCGCACGGTCCCGAGCACGAGGTGCTGGATGCCGACGGGGGCCAGCAAGCCAACAACGAGCATGACGACGAACGATCCGCTGATGGCCAGGAAACCAAATTGGTCCGACAGTTCGAGGCCGGCAAATGACACCAATATTGCAAGCGACGCGAGGACCCAGCGGACAAGCATCAAGAGGGCCATCGAACGCAGATTGTGCCTGTTCTTGGCGCCGAGGTCCCGGCGGAATGTGGCGCGGTCCGCATGCTCCTCGGGAACGGCGTCGCGCAGGACCGAGCGTGGGATCTCGAACGGCGGTGAACCGAGCAAGCCCACGTCGTGCCGGACCGGCCCGTCGATGGGAACCATGACCTTGGTCGCCAGCAGGCAGTTGTCCCCGGTCTTGGCTTCGGCCGGGTAGAGCACAAAGTTGCCCAGGAAGTTGCGCGGGCCGATCGACGTCCGGCTGAGCTTGAACGAAGTCGCCGAATAGTCGGAGTTCATGAACGACACCCCATCGGCGATCATGCTTCCGGTGCCGATCTCCGACAGGAACGGATTGTCGTGCTTGAACAGCGTGCCCAGGTTCGAACCGGTCTGCTGAACCTCGCCCTGCTTGTAGCCGAGGGCCCGCACGTAGTTCACAACGTATGAGCTATCGCCGAACAACGATGGAAACATGCGGCTGTTGGTCATCCTCGCCACCGCCCGCTCGGCGGCATGCCTCAGCCCGAACATCGGATACACCGTTTCCGGCTTCAATGCGAGCTGGAACACCCGCGGCACGGTCGTGATCAGGAGCAGCCCCACGATCGTTCCGCCGAAGACGGTCAAGCCGGCGTAGAAAAGAGCGTCGCCGTAGAAGACCCAGCTGGTGAACGCCAGCGCCTGCGTCTCCAGGAGCGCCGCCACATTCGGATCCGCCAGAACGAACAGGATGACCGCCTGCCCTACCAGTATGCGACCCAGACCGAGCGCGGCGATGAGCTGGGCCGTGGCAAACAATCCCCGGCGCAACGGACGGTAGGGTGTCCGTTCGACCCTGCTGAAATCCACGTCCGTGAGCCTGCCCGGGGAACCGTGCCAATGCTCGCCCGCAGACACGGCTTGACCGGTGTACAAGGAGGAGCGGTGACCCAACTGCGAGCCGTCTCCCATTGACGTGTCGATGTCCAGGACACTGCCCTCGCTGATGGTGACATCGCGGCCGAGCGTCACCGCACCGAGCTGGATGACGCCGCCGTGGGCGCGGTAGCCGTTGGCGAGCACGTCCTTGCGGATCACCGTCCCCTCCCCGATAGTGAGCAAGTCGGTGCAGACCGGCAGCCGGTTGGTCAGGATCGTGACGTTGCGGCCTACCTTCGCGCCCATGGCCCGCAGGTAAAAGGTCGTCAGCGGGGTACCGGTTATCAGCGCGAGGGGCGAAATGCGCATCAAGGTCTTCACAAGCCAGAAGCGGAAGTAGGCGAGGCTCCAAATACGGATCTCCTGGGGACGGAAGCGCCCGACGATGATCCACTTCGCCGCAATGGGCAGGATGCACAGGGCCACGAATAGCACCGCTGCGTAAGCCGTCGACCGCAGGTAGATTCCCAGGAAGCTCATGCCTTGCTCCAACCATTGGTGGTTGCCAGGCCCTGCGGCCGGGAACACCCACTGGTACCACACGACCGCCACAAGGCCGGCAGCCAAGCAGTAGCCGAGATAGACGAGCGTCTGCAAAGCGCCACACGTGATGTACTCCCAGGTCCGCGCGTCCATCGGCGGCGTTGTCTCGGGCACGGACGCCACGGCTGGCGAAGGCTCCTCCTGCTTGTCCTGCTGCTGGGGAACCTGCAGGGCCGCGGCGAGTGCCGAGATATTCGGATTGCCGTAGATCTCCTTCATGGACACCTTCGGCAGGTCCGGCTGCTTGCGCACACGGGCGCAGAACTGCGCCATCACCAGCGAGTCCGCACCGAGATCCTGGAAGAAGTGACTATCTACCGGAACCGGCTTGCCGCCGAGCACACCGGACAGCACCTCGGCGAGCCGGACTTGCAGCTGCATCTGCGGCGCCGGCGCCTCTTGCGCCGGCGCCAGGGCAGCGGCCAACGCCGAGATAGTGGCGTGCTGGTAGATGTCCTTGATCGACACCGACGGCAGGTCCGGCTGCTTGCGCACACGGGCGCAGAACTGCGCCATCACCAGCGAGTCCGCACCCAGGTCCTGGAAAAAGTTGGCGGCAACAGGAACGTCGTCCTTATTCACCACCGATGCGAGAATGCCCGACAGCCGGCCCTCCAAGTCAGCGACCACATCCGTGACCGGCATGCCTGGCGAGCCGTTCCCCGCCGGAGCCCCGGGCGCAGCGGGAACCGGATCATTCGTCGCAGTTGTGGAACGGGGAGCTACATGCCGGTCGTCGACGAGCTTTTTCACTGCACAAACTCCTTGATGAGGCCAGATTAGTGAGCAACGCTTTTCTCCTCATGAACACATGAAGCGGTGACTTTGGGTGCGGATCGTGAGGATCGGGGCGGACAGCAGGACGACGAGGATCATCTAGGACCGGCGGTCGGCCCTAGCGTCTGCGGTTCATCCATAGGGGTTGTGGCAAGGAATAAGTTGGGGAAGGCTCGGCCGACCCGGCGCCGCGGATTGCGCGGGCGGGGTCCGGCTGCCAGAGTTGCTGCCTCACGATGATGGGGACGGTGGGCTCTTCTAAGTTTACTCGCCATAGCTTCACGGTCGACTGTGGAGAAACTGTGAATGTGCTGTGGAGGCACGCTCGTTTTTAGCCCAGCTCCCTTCGTCCCAACGTCCACGGTCATCATCGTCGTTGACCTGGCGGGAACCGTCATGGTCCTCGTACCTCTCGTTGTCCTGTTCTTAGCCGAACTAATCTGTCGCTTCACCTCGGACTTTGCGCCATTGCGTTCCTACTCCGCTTCAAACCGGAGCAGGACTCTCCCGGAGCGGGAGACCGGTTCCGAGCGTCGGCGGACCCAGCCCAGCCACAGATTCGCAGGAAGCACGCCAGTACATTCTCATGACTGGCAGGAGCACATGCCCCCGCACTCGCCACCCGTTCTGCTGGAGTGGAACTGGCTAATGGACCTGTCCAGCCCATAGATTTGCCCGCTAAAGGTGCGTTTACCGCTCGTCCAAGGAAACGCGGAGAAGTCTTGCGTCACTCGGCGATCAGAGTGAGTAGCGGTAGACGGTGCGCGGCTGGCCCCAATGATCTTGGGCTTTGTCGATCCCTTCCTGCATGTCGCCGGTGACGCGGACGCCACATCCGCGAAGGTGCTGGCGAACGAGTCGCTCATGCGCGTGGGAGTCGTCGCCCACCTCATGGCTGCCGTGTTCTTCCTGCTCACGGCCGTGACGCTCTACCTGTTGCTCAAGCACGTTGGCAAGCACGCGGCCCGTCTCATGGTGGTGCCAGTATTTATCGCCGCCGGCATCATCTCCATCAGCGCCGTCTTCACGTTCGCGGCGATGCTGGTCGCGAAGGACAGCTCCTATGAGACCGCGTTCCGGCCCGTAGGGTCGAGCGCGCTCGTGTTGCTCTGCTCGAAATCCAGCACTTCACCGTCCTTGCCGCCCAGGTCACCTTCGGCCCGTGGCTTGCCCCGTTGAGGTATATCGCCTATAAGCGCGGCCTGTTCCCAAAGCCTTGGCTACCATGCTGATCCTGGCCACGGTCAGTTACCTGGTTCACGCAGTCTTGGCGTTCCTGCTCCCCGGGCTAGCCACCCAGATCCGGGCTACCTGGGTATTGTGCCTGCTATCGGGGAGATCTGGATGGTCCTGTACCTGCTCATTGTGGGCGTACGCTCCTCACGCCCCGCAGACCGGGCGCCTGCCGTGAAAGTGGTGCCGTCCTAGTCTCGAGTCAAAGCGCCATGACCTGGCCGTCGGCCGGACTTTAGTCCCACCGACGTGCGAGAGAACAATGTTGGGCTGGTGTCTCAACCCGGGAGCAAGTTAGGCGCCGGAACAGAGTCCCCTCCCCTCTTCACCAGCCGCCCCTTCGAGCGATGCGTACGCTCCTTGACTGCTAAGCATGCTGTCTATTAGGTTGGCGTGAGCTACGTCATAAGAGCATTTTTGGTGCGACTAGGAGTTAGGAGACCTCAGTTGGAGGTCAGGGCGGAAGCGACTGTTCCTGCAGCTCCGCCCTTCCCTCGTCCGATCCCGACGCAGCTCGGCCCGGTATTCTCCCGGGCGTGAGCGGTGATCCGCTAATCAGCCAGGAGAAGAACCATGTCAGGAAATCTCATCTCGCGCTCAATACACGATCTGACCGCCGGAGCTTGGTTCGGCGGTTCCCTCATGGGTGCCATCGGCCTGAACGGGGCGGCGGCTGAAGCCAAAAGCCCCGCCGAACGGACCCGCCTGTCCAGCCTTGGATGGAAGAAATGGGCACCTGTGCAGACGGCAGCCTTCGCCGCCCACCTGGCGGCCGGTGTCCCCCTCGCCTTGGGCAACAAGGACCGGCTTGCCGGACAGCACGGTGTCATGCGCCTGACCGTTTACAAGACCATTGTCACCGTTGCCGGGGCCGCAGTGACCTTGTACGCCGGCTTGGTCGGCCGGAAGGTCGACAAACTTTCACATGAAGGGGCTGAGGGCGCCACGGAACCTGGACCGGGATCCTCTGAAGAACTTGCAGCGGCTCAAAAGCAGCTAAAGATGCTGCAGTGGCTTATCCCGGTCTTCGCCGGGTGGGTCATGGTCCTCGGCGCCAAGCAGGGCGAGATGCAGCGTGTGGAGAACGTCGCCAAAGGCCTGAAAAAGCAACGCGCAGCCAGCGGCTTGTTGAACACGGCGGGACTGAAGGAGATGTGGACACGCGCCGCCTGCCGCTAACGCAGGAGCCGATCCCGGACCTACCGGAAGCCGGACGATTGCGGGCAGACACGGCACTCGCCCAGATCATGCCCGCAGCAGCGAGGCCTCCGTCTGGGTTGGCCCGGCGGCAACGTACCGGTATCCCTCGGCGGAAGGATGGAAACCGTCCGTAGCGAAAAAACCGGCGGGCCTCTCGCGGAGGCCGGTCGAGGTCACCCAAGTGCGTCGTTGTGAGTTATGACTCCGCAACCGGCGGCGGTCGACTCACCAAGCACGGCAAGGCGCAGTGGCAGTCCCGCCGCCTCCCTGCAGCACGCATTGCTGCCGGGCCGTTCGCATACAGCAACAGCAGAAGAACGGCGGCGGGCCCCCGAGTTACTTCTGCAGCGCGGCGTCGTAAAACTGGCGGCCGATGGCAGGCCGGTTCCGTGGAGTTGAACATGTTAGTGCTGGTTCCGTTATGCAGCGACGGCGATTACTGACGCCTTATTCCGGCTCGGGGGCCCTTACCGGTTTCGCGGTGCGGCTGTAACCAGGCGTGCGAGGTCCGTGCCGGGGGCGGTGAGCCAGTCCACGGTGTCGAAGACAAACTGTTGCATGGCCGAGGCCGCAGCTGAGGGTTCGACATCGGTGCGCCGGGCAAGATTGACGGTTCGGGTCAGTTGGGGGTTTACCAGGCGCGTGCTATGCAGCCCGGGACGGTTGATGACTACCATCGCCGGGACCACGGCCACTCCCAGTCCCCGTTCAGCAAATCGGAGCACGGCGTCCATCTCGGCGCCCTCGACGGCGATCGTCGGGGTGAGTCCGCTGGCGGAGAACGCGGCGTCTGTGGCCAGGCGCAGGTCGTAGCTGCGGTTGAACGCGACCTGCGGGATCTGCGCCAGCTCCGCCAGTGTAATCTCGGCTGGTGTCAGGCTTTCGCCACGTTGCTGCCGCAGGTGTCCTGGCAGGGGTGAGCCTGCGGCTGAGATCACCACCAGTTCCTCGGAAAGCAGGGGGACCAGTTCGGTGCCCGGTACGGATGGGTCCGTACCACGGGTGACCATCAGGGCCAGGTCCAGTGCGTTTTCGTTCAGCGCGTCGACCAGGGAGCGTGAGCCGGCCTCGGTGATGTGCAGGTCCACTCCGGGGTGTGCGGTCCGGAAGGCTGCGAGTACGTCGGCGACCAGGGAGACGCAGAGGGTCGGTGGTGCACCTAGCCGGACACGGCCGCGGCGCAGTCCGGCCAGTTCGTCCATCTGCTCGCGGGCTGAGCGCGCGTCGCCGAGCATCCGCCGGGCGATGGGCAACAGAGTTTCGCCTGCGTCGGTCAGCGTCACACCGGCCGGTCCACGACGGAACAGTTTTGCACCCAGATCGGCCTCCAGCGCGGCGATTTGCCGGCTCAGCGAGGGTTGGGCGAGGAAGAGCTCCTCCGCCGCCCGGGTGAAGTGACCTATCCGGGCCACGGCCTCGAAGGAAGATAATTGGTCGAGTTTCATCATAGCCTAATCGCATCAACGTGAGCAGAACAATGCATTGGACTCATCATACTCGGGTTCCTAGCATTGTCGTTATGAGCACCCATCACCCCTCTGAACGACTGATGTCCACCTCCGTCCTCGTCATCGGCACCGGTGGTGCCGGCCTGCGGGCTTCGATCGAACTGGCCCAGCGCGGAGTCCAGGTGTTGGCGGTGGGCAAGCGGCGCAAGCACGATGCTCACACCACCCTGGCGGCCGGCGGCATCAACGCCGCCCTGGGCACGATGGATCCCGAGGACAGCTGGCAGCAGCACGCCGCAGACACGCTGCGCGAGTCTTACTTTCTTGCCGACCCGGCGATCGTCGAGACGGTAGCTCGTAACGCCGCCGACGGTATCGGGGACCTGGAAAAATGGGGCATGCCCTTCGCACGGGAAAAGGACGGGCGGATTTCCCAGCGCTTCTTCGGCGCCCACAAGTACCGCCGCACCGCCTACGCCGGAGACTACACCGGATTGGAAATTCAGCGCACACTGATGCGCCGCGCGGCCGAACTGGACGTGCAGATCATCGACAGCATCTACATCACCCGCCTCCTGGTGACCGACGGTACAGTCTTCGGCGCCTATGGATTCGACATTGTGGACGGCACGCCCGTGCAGATCCATGCCGATGCGGTGATCCTGGCCGCCGGCGGGCACACCCGCATATGGCGCCACACCTCCTCCAGGCGCGACGAAAACACCGGAGATTCCTTCCGTCTGGCCGCCCTGGCTGGCGCCCGGATCCGGGACGCCGAGCTGGTCCAGTTCCACCCCTCCGGGCTGCTGGAGCCCGACGACGCCGCCGGCACCCTTGTCTCCGAGGCAGCGCGCGGCGAAGGCGGCATCCTCACCAACGCGCTGGGTGAGCGCTATATGGATCGCTATGACCCCGAGCGCATGGAGCTTTCCACCCGTGACCGGGTGGCCCTGGCCGGGTACACCGAGATCGCCGAGGGTCGGGGGTCCGAGAAGGGCGGCGTTTACCTGGATGTCTCCCACCTGCCCCGGGAGGTCATCCTGCAGAAGCTGCCGCGGGTCTACCGCACCTTGATCGACCTGCAGATGCTGGACATCACCACGACAAAGATGGAGATCGCTCCGACCGCCCACTACTCCATGGGCGGGGTTTGGGTAGCCCCGGAAGACCACGGCACGGGCGTGGACGGGCTCTACGCAATCGGTGAAGCTTCCTCCGGACTTCACGGTGCCAACCGCTTGGGTGGGAACTCGTTGATAGAGCTGCTCGTCTACGGACGCATCACTGGCGAGCACGCCGCCGAGTACGTCACCTCCCGCACCACTGTCCACCGGGACCCCTCCGCCGTCGGGCTGGCCCGCACCGAAATGCAGTCACTGCTCAGTGAACGCGGAACCGAGTCAGCCCGGCGGCTGCAGCGCGAAGTGCGAAACCTCATGACCGACCACGCCGGCGTCGTGCGCACCGAACAGGGACTGCAGGAAGGCCTGCGCAAACTGGCCGACCTAGAAGAGCGCGCCCAGCACGTGACCGCGCACCCTGACATCGCGGGGTTCGACGACCTGGCCCACGCCTACGACCTGCTGGGCTCGCTCCTCGCGGCCCGCGCAACGCTCGAATGCGCGCTGGAGCGCCGTGAGACCCGCGGGTGCCACAACCGTGCGGACTTCCCCCAAATGGATCCGGGCTTGCGAGGCAACTTCGTCTGGTCGCCGGCAGATGGAGTCAGCTTCGAGGCTCTGGCCCCCGCGTCGGACTCCTTCCGCTCACTGGCCGAGGTCGACGCCGACGACTCGGTAGCCGGCAAGCTCGTGGAGTAGGACTAACCGGCCATCAAGCCGCCGACTTGAGATTATTAACAAACGCCCCCAGCCATCCGTCCGCAGAAACAACGAGACTTCGCTCGGCCGGGCGTCTCACCAAAATGCAGGTCGCAGGCCTCGTCATATTCCGGATCAGGAAACAGATAGGGGCTGCAGACCGAACAGGAACAGGGCGCTGGCCACAGCTGTAACCAGACCTTAGTCCTGCGCACGACCCCTCCGAGCAGTAACGCGCCCATAACACGGAGTCTGGTACTAAGGACGGACATTTCGTACCAGGGGGAGGCACGTCATGTCTAAAGGCGCGGGGCTCGGCATCGCCGTCCGGAATAAGCCATGTTAGGGGAAGTGGCGGCCCTGCCCGTCTGGGTCTGGTTCGGCGCGGCCTTCGCCCTGTGCATCTGCTTCGCAATGTGGCGCGCGCGCCGACGCGCGCGGGCAGGAGTGGTGGTCGAATCCGACCCAGCCGACGACGGTTGGTCGACGATTGACAACATGGCCATAGGAGGGGCAGCACTGAGCCTCCTCCTGCTGTTTCTCGGCCTCATCTTCGATCTGGCCGACATCGACCTCGGACAGATCCTCAAGCTCGGCCAGATCGGCAGGGCCAGGTGAGCAGACGGGGCTTCCTAGCTGTCGCCGGGCTAGCGCCGGCGAACCCGGTCCCACAACACGGAACCCCCGCACCTGAAAGGTACGGGGGTTCCAGGAGCTACGCGGCGACGGATGCTTCCGACGCCGTTGGCGCAGTTGTTACTGGCCGGTCAGCTTCTCACGCAGTGCAGCCAGAGCTTCGTCGGAAGCCAGGGTGCCGCCGCTGGAGGCCGGAGCCGCCGGGGCGTCGGAGGAGTAGCTGGTCGGTGCCGCCTCGGATTCGCCCGGAGCCTGGGCTTCCTCGGCCATGGAAGCAGCAACCTGCTTCTTGTGGGCTTCCCAGCGAGCCTGGGCGTCAGCGTACTGCTGCTCCCATGCTGCGCGCTGTGCTTCGTAGCCTTCGAGCCATTCGTTGGTCTCCGGGTCGAAGCCCTCCGGGTACTTGTAGTTGCCCTGCTCGTCGTACTCGGCAGCCATGCCGTACAGCGCCGGATCGAACTCGGTACCCTCGGGGTCGACACCCTCGTTGGCCTGCTTCAGCGACAGCGAGATGCGGCGGCGCTCCAGGTCGATGTCGATGACCTTGACGAAGACCTCATCGTTGACGGAGACAACCTGCTCGGCCAGCTCCACGTGACGCACGGCCAGCTCGGAGATGTGGACCAGGCCCTCGATGCCGTCTTCGACGCGGACGAACGCACCGAACGGTACCAGCTTGGTGACCTTGCCCGGGACGATCTGGCCCAGGGCATGGGTGCGGGCGAAGGTCTGCCACGGATCTTCCTGGGTGGCCTTCAGAGACAGGGACACGCGCTCGCGGTCCAAGTCCACCTCGAGCACCTCGACGGTGACTTCCTGGCCAACCTCGACGACCTCGGAGGGGTGGTCGATGTGCTTCCAGGACAGCTCAGAGACGTGCACCAGGCCGTCGACGCCGCCCAGATCCACGAAGGCACCGAAGTTGACGATCGAGGAGACAACGCCCGGACGGACCTGGCCCTTCTCCAGCTTGTTGAGGAAGGTGGAGCGGACCTCGGACTGAGTCTGCTCGAGCCATGCACGGCGGGACAGCACAACGTTGTTGCGGTTCTTGTCCAGCTCGATGATCTTCGCTTCGATCTGCTGGCCGATGTACGGAGCCAGATCGCGCACGCGGCGCATTTCGACCAGGGAGGCGGGCAGGAAGCCGCGCAGGCCGATGTCGAGGATCAGGCCACCCTTGACAACCTCGATGACGGTGCCGGTAACGACGCCGTCCTCTTCCTTGACCTTCTCGATGTCGCCCCAGGCGCGCTCGTACTGAGCACGCTTCTTGGACAGGATCAGGCGGCCTTCCTTGTCTTCCTTGGTCAGCACCAGGGCTTCGACCTCGTCACCGACGGCGACAACTTCGCCCGGATCGACGTCGTGCTTGATGGAAAGCTCGCGGGAGGGGATGACACCTTCGGTCTTGTAACCGATGTCGAGCAGGACTTCGTCGCGGTCAACCTTGACGACAGTGCCTTCGACCAGATCGCCATCGTTGAAGTACTTGATGGTTGCGTCGACGGCTGCGAGGAAGTCTTCAGCGGTACCAATGTCGTTGATGGCGACCTGCGGGGTACCGGGCTTCTCGGTGGAGGTGATGGTCATGTAGTAGGGGCTCCGATGTGGATAGTTTTCTGAGTTCCGTTGCTGCCCTGCCTCCCGGCACGCAACAGCACTCAACCGCTGCTGCCCATGGGATGCATTGCCGTTTACGGAAACGGACTGATGTATTTTGGTGAAGCTCATGGAGCCTGCCCTCCGTAGGAAGGGGCTCTCCATACGCATTACGCGCCCAATAAGTCTAGCCGGTCAGCTCAATTCGGGCAAAGCGCGCCGCCTCGTGGCGCGGCGGTCCGGCGCCGCGGCTGTGTCGGATCGCCCGTCGGCACGTCGCCGGGTCAGAAATGCGTGATGCAGTAGGGCGCGGTGTCGGTGGCGAACAGGCGGTCCAGCCGGGAAACAGCGTCCTCGGACGCCCCGGAGAAATGCCCGGCCGCGGCCAGCGTCCGGGCCCGGACCCCGCCCAGAAAGAGGGAGCCAAGCGTATCCACCGGCACGACGGCGTCGACGTCGGCGTCCGCAGCCAGCCGGTCGACTGTTCCGCGGCCGTCCCTCACGGTGAGCCGGTAAGCGCCGCCGCAGATGTCCAACGGATCGGTGATCCGCAGCGTGCAGGTGTCGTCGTGAAGGTACGGCCGGGTCTGCAGCACCGTCACCGGGTCCAGCACGCGCAGCCACAACACGTCCTCCACCGACTTCACCTCATAACCGCGGCTGTCCGTCAGTCCCCAGGCCAGCGGATCCTGCTCCGGGCCGAGCGGGAACTGGATCCGCTCCACCAGGTCCAGTGATCCGAGATAGCGCCACAGCTCCAAGTAGGCATCCGCTCCGGCGGCGACCAGATCCATCACCTTCACGGTGTACGGCTTGTTTTCCCAGCCGGCGAAGCGATAGCTGACGTAGCCGTCCGGGTGGCCGTCGCCGTCGTAATGAACTGCCGTGCGCAGAGCCTTGTCCTCCGACACACTGTCCTGGCTCCAGCGGCCGGAGACGCGCAGGGCGTAGCTGGCTTGGCGCCCGATGGAGCCAGCCACGCGGGCGTGGAACCGCCTGAACAGCTCCGGCGCCAGCGCCTGGAGCGAGGCCGGGTCGGCCAGCTCCATCGTTCCGGTCGCCGGGGCGCGCAATCCGAACCGCTCCCGGACATCGATTTCCACTTCGCGGGTGAACGTCGCGGCGCCGAAACCGAACCGGCCGTAGATGGTGGCCTCGGAAGCCGTCAGTGCCGCCATCGCCAGCCCCTGCTCGGCTGCCTTTTTAAGGTCGTCGGTCATCATCCGCCGCAGCAGGCCGCGGCGACGGTGGGTTGGCCGGACGGTCACCGCGGTAATGAGGTGCGTGTCCATCAGCCGCCCGCCGCCCACATTAAGGGTGTTGACCATGGTGGCGTAGGTGGCGACGGGAATCAGGGCGTCCCACGCACCAGGGCGCGGCGCCTCATCGTAGGCGCCCCAGAGGATCCGGCGGTCGGCCTCGTAGGCCTTGGTGTACGCGGCAACGTCGGTGGGATCCGGCTTTTTGTCGTGGAAGCCGAGACCGACCGCTTCGAACCAGCCGAGAGTCCTGGCATCGGGTTTTTCTCCGTCGAGTCCGGCGGCAAACCGGTCGATGCGGAGGTCCTGGCGGGTGTCCTGCGTGTGGGTGGTCACGGTTTGTGAGCCTAGCCGCACCTCCCCCCGGTCCGCCAGAGCAGGTCCCGGCCAGGCAACGCCGCGTGCCCAGGTGCGAGACTGGGCGGGTGCCGGATCATTCAACGCTACTAGTTACGTGAACGAGGCCGATGGATGAGCAGCGGACCCGGCCACTGATCATCGAGTGGAGAAAAGTTGCAGCGCGCCTTGGCGTGTCGCTGCAACTTCCCGCCAGTCGATGGTCAACAAAGACGCCGGCGACCCGCTAGTGGCCGGCTTCCTGCCAGTTGGCGCCCACGCCCACCGAAACATCCAGCGGCACGGACAAGTCTGCTGCACCGCCCATCTGGGCCCGCACCAACTGCTCCACCTGCTCGCGCTCCCCCGGTGCTACTTCCAGTACTAGTTCGTCGTGGACCTGCAGCAGCATCCGGGACTTCAGCCCCTGGCTGAGCAGTTCCTCGGAGACGCCGAGCATCGCCTTCTTGATAATGTCCGCGGCGGACCCCTGGATCGGCGCGTTCAGGGCCATGCGCTCCGCCATTTCCCGCAATTGCCGGTTGTCGCTGGCCAGATCCGGCAGGTACCGGCGCCGGCCTTCGATAGTGGATGTGAACCCGTCAACCCTGGCCTGGTCCACGACGCCGCGGAGGTAGTCGCGGACGGCGCCGAACCGGGCGAAGTAATCCTTCATCAGCGTCCGCGCCTCGTCCACGGAGATGTTCAGCTGCTTGGACAGCCCGAACGAACTCAGCCCGTACACCAGCCCGTAGGACATCGCCTTGACCTTGGCGCGCATCTCGCTGGTCACGTCCTCCGGCGCAACCCCGAAGATGTGCGCACCGACAAACCGGTGCAGGTCCTCGCCGGAGCGGAATGCCTCGATCAGGCCTTCGTCTCCGGACAGGTGCGCCATGATCCGCATTTCGATCTGCGAGTAGTCTGCGGTCAGCAGCGTTTCGTAGCCCTCGCCGACGACGAACGCTTCCCGGATGCGTCGGCCCGCTTCCGAACGGACCGGGATGTTCTGCAGGTTGGGGTTGATCGAGGAGAGCCGCCCGGTGGCGGCCACCGTCTGGGCATAGGTGGTGTGGATGCGCCCATCGTCCGCCACGGTTTTGCGCAGGCCTTCCACCGTCTGCCGGAGCTTGGTGGCATCGCGGTAGGCCAGCAGTTGCACCAGGAACTCGTTGCCGGTCTTGGCGAACAGGTCGTTGAGCGCGTCGGCGTCGGTCGAATAGCCGGTCTTGATCTTCTTGGTCTTCGGCAGGCCCAGGTCCTCGAACAGCACGGCCTGCAGTTGCTTGGGCGAGCCCAGATTGATTTCCTTGCCGATGATATCGAAGGCTGCCGAACTGGCGGCGTCGATGGTGACCGTGAAGTCGTCCATCAGCCGGTCCAGTGCGTCGGTGTCCATGGCAATGCCGGCCAGTTCCATTCGTGCCAGCACCAGCGACAGCGGCAGGTCAAGCCCGCCCATCAGCTGGTTGGCGCCGCGCTCGACCAGCTGCCCGGCGAAATGCTCGCTCAATTGCAGCGCCGCGAACGCCTGGACCACGGCGGGGCCGGCCTTGTCATCCTCACTCAAGCCAAGCTCAAGCTGTCCGCTCGCGGCTGTTTCGGGGGCCGCCACGGACATCTTCAAGTGGTACTGGGCCAGGTCAGCGAGTTCGTAGCTGCGGCGGTCGGGCTGGATCAGATAGGCCGAAATGGCAGTGTCGTCCACCACCCCCAGCAGCTCGAATCCGCGCCGCGAGAGAATCTTGTAGGCGTACTTGAAGTCATGGATGATCTTGGGCGCGTCCAGATCGGACAGCCAATGCGCCAGCAGCTGCTCGGCCTCGGCGTCCAGCGATGCCAGCGGCACATAAGCCGCCCGTGCGTGCGCCACCAAAGCCAGCCCGACGGCGTCGTCCCCGCCTTCCGCAGTTTCCACCACCAACTGCAAGGCGACGTTCAGCTGGTTGCTCTCCGCCAGCCACTCCTTGAGCGCAGCTGCGTCGGAAACCACCTGATGCGCGGGGGCGTTGACCTCCGTCTCGCGCACGGCGTCTTCCTCGCCGAAGAGGTCGAAGAGGCGCTTGCGCAGGGTGTTGAACTGCAGCGCGTCGAAGAGTTCCTCGATGGCGGCGCGATCCGGGTGCTGCAGCACCATGTTCTCCAGCTCCACCGGCAGTTCCAGATCCCGCAGCAAGTGGTTGAGCCGCCGGTTGCGCTTGACCGAGTCGACGTTGGCGCGCAGGGATTCGCCGACCTTGCCGCCGATGGAATCCAAATTCTCCAGGATGCCGTCCACCCCGCCGTACAGATTGATCCACTTGGCCGCGGTTTTGGGGCCCACGCCCGGAACGCCCGGCAGGTTATCAGCCGTTTCACCGACCAGGGCGGCCAGGTCGGAATACCGCTCCGGCCGGACGAAGTACTTGGACTCCACCGCGGCGCTGTCCATCGGCGGAATGTCGCTGATGCCCTTCTTTGGGTACAGCACGGTGACCTTGTCCGTGATCAGCTGGAAGGCGTCGCGGTCGCCGGAAACCACCATCACTTCCCAGCCAGCTTCTTCAGCCTGGGTGCTGAGCGTGGCGATGATGTCATCGGCTTCGTAACCGTCGAGGGTGACGGTGGGAATCTGCATCGCCTCCATCACCTTGACGATCAGGTCCACTTGGCCGTGGAATTCCTCCGGTGTCTTGTTCCGGCCGCCCTTGTACTCGGCGTACTCCTGCGTCCGGAACGTGGGGGTGTCCAGATCGAAGGCCACCGCAACGTGGGTGGGTTCGCGCTGCTCGATCATCTTGATCAGCATGGAAGTGAATCCGTAAACCGCGTTCGTGTGCTGGCCGGTATCCGTGGAGAAGTTTTCCACGGGCAGGGCGTAGAAGGCGCGGAACGCCATGGAATGGCCATCGATCAGCAGCAGGCGGTGAGGGCCGGAAGATTCGCCCTCCACGCCGGTCAGCGGAGCCCCGCCGGCGTCCAAAGTGGCTGTCGCTGCGTCCGGTTTGTTAGTTTCACTCACACCTGCCAGCCTAGTTCCCATGAGCGACAAATTCACACCCGACGGCGGTGTGCCCGAACACGTGCAGCCTTCCGCGGCGGCGACGATCGCAGAACTTGTCGACGCAGGTGTTCCGGAGCACCTGCACCGGTGGCTCGTGCATACCGGCGTTGGCTCGCTGGTGGTCAAGATGGGCATTGTTTTCAGCGAAATGACCCCGCAGCGCATCGTCGCCAGCATGCCGGTGGAGGGAAATACCCAAGTGGCGGGCATCCTGCACGGCGGCGCCCACGTTGTGCTGGCCGAAACGCTGGGATCCTTCGCCGCAGCGCTGCACGCGGGACCGGGCCGCCACGCCGTCGGGATTGAGGTTGGCGCCAGCCATCACCGCTCTGTCTCCTCCGGGCGGGTGACCGGAACAGCGACGGCGATCCAACTGGGCCGATCGCTCACAGTGCACGAAGTGGTGATGATCGACGACGAGGGACGACGCCTCTCCACGGCGCGGATCACCAACTTGATTCGCGACAACCGCTGACGCTGCACCTTTCGCAGCGGCCTGGACCGTGCGGCATTCAACGTACGCGAGTCGAAGGACCACCCAGCACTTCGTAAATGACCTCGTCGAGTCGCGGCGGCACGCCCTACCGCAGCAGTTCGTTCATGACCGGGGCGTTCCTGTCGTTCTCGGTGAGCGGCTGCAGGTTCCACGCGTCTTCGATGGTGTGCAGCAAGGAATAGTGGCTGTACTCAGCATTCGACCGGTAGGACCTCTTGGCTGCGGATCCTGCGAAGATCGCCGCGACGTTGTTGCGGCTGCCGCGGCCTTCGTCCCAGGTAATCACCAGCAGAGAATGCTGTTGCGTGAAGGCCGGGGAGGAAAGGATCTTCGGCACCTGCCGGGACAGCCACGCATCCCCGGTTTCGATGGCGCAGTTGTGCATATCGTGGCAGAGGTTGGGGCTGATGAAGACGTAGTCCGGCAACGTGGAGGCCGTCGTTAGGTCGCGCGCCAACTCGGTGAAGGGGACAATGTGTGCGGCGCAGTCGGCTGCATCAGCGGTGAGGCCGGGGTAGTACATGAAGGGGTTGTGCTTCACGGCGTAGAGCCCCGAATTTTCCGCGCTACAGGGGCCGGGCATGCCTTCGGCATATACTTTCCAGGTACGTCCCGACTGCCCGATCTCCCCGACAATACTGTCACCGCGGGCCAGGCAGCTGCCCTGCGCCGGAAGACAGTCGTTGGTGATGCCAGCGGTAGTGCCGCCCGTCAGCGCCAAGTAATTGGGCAGGCTCGGGTGCGCCACTGCCGCATAGTCGGTCGCCAGCGCGTAGTCCGCCGCCAACTGGTTGATGAAGGGTGCGGAAGCGCTGCCCAGCACATCGGCTGCGGGCTTGTTTTCCTCCACAATGATCACCACATGGTCCAGTCCCCCGCGGCGACTAGGCGCCGGTTCGGTTTGCCGCGCATGCTGGCTGTGGCTGGTCGCCGGTTGCGGCGCCTCCGGGCTCGGGCCCGGTCGCGGCGGCCCCAGGCCACAGGCCCCGATGGCCAGCACAGCCAGCAGCACGGCCACCAGGGCTGGGGAGGGCCTGGTCTTGCTAGGCGGAAACTGCGGCTGGCGAACGGTCATGTTTGGATCCTGCGCTGATGTCCCCCGTGGATGGCGGATCGGCGCGAGAAGACCGTCATGTTCAGCCGGGTTCGGCGATCAAACCTCATTCTGTCGCGTCACTGGAGCGTTATCGGTGTGAGGTCGTAGTGCATCTCCACCAGGTCGCCCAAGGCGCGGGTGGCACGAAGCCGGGCCGGCGCCGTCGTGCTGGAGACGGGTAACAGCGGCTGGCCGCCGCCCAGCGCGACCGGAACCAGGGTAAGAATCAGTTCATCCAAGAGCCCGGCGGACGCGTACTGCGCAGCAAGCTGGCCGCCGCCCATCAGCCACACATCTCTCTCCCCGGCGTCGGCGCAGATGCTCGGATGGAAGATAGTGACGTCGCCGCGCACAAACGTGATGTCCGCCCCCGGGATGCCAGGCAGTTCGTGGTGTGTGAAAACCCAGGTGGGTGTTGAGCCGTAAGCCCACGAACCGGGCCCCTCGGCCAACAGGAACTTGTAGGTCTCGGAGCCCATCACGATGGCGCCGACGCGCTGCATGAACGTCTCGATGCTGTCCTGGACGCCGGTCGCGTCGTTGAACTGCATCAGCCAGTCAAGCTTGTTGCTGCGGTCGGCGATGTACCCGTCCACCGAGCTGCCGACATAGTAGATAGTCCGGGCCATGGGGCCCATGCTAGCCAGCGGGAAGGACTAGTGGAAGGCGGGCACGATCAGGTAGATACCGTAGCCCACAGCCACAGCCGCTACCGCGAAGCTCAGGTAGGCCAGGCCGCGGTAGGCCGGGCGGCGAGACTCAGTCGCATCCGTGGCGACGGCCAGTAGGCGGACGCCGAGGCCGTAGGATCCGACGACGAGGAGAGCCGATACGAGAGTCGCGACGGCGACGATCAGGAATGCCATCCAGTCAATGTTCATCGTGCCTCTCCTTCATCGGTGCCGTCTTGGTAGTTGGTGGCCCCGGTCTTGGCGGCGACCGGTGCAGTGGGCGCCGCCGCTTGCCGGGCGCGTTTCTTGGCTGTGGCTTTGCGTTTCTTCTTGCGTTTGATCCTGACGATTTCACCGGCTTGGTCCACGTCGCTGATGGCGTTGTCATGACCGATCTTGTTGCGCTTGGAGATGAAGTACATCAGGCCGATCACCGCCGCACCGGCCACGGCGTCGATCACCACGCCGACGATGCCCAGATGGGCGATGAACGCGGCCAGGGCGCCAATGCCGCCGGCCGCGGGCAGGGTCAGCAGCCAGCCGATGCCAATGCGCCCGGCAGTGTCCCAGCGCACCCTTGCTCCCTTGCGGCCCAGCCCGGACCCGATGACCGAACCGGAGGCAACCTGGGTGGTTGACAGCGCGAAGCCCAGGTGGGACGAGGCCAGGATGGCCGACGCCGTGGAGGACTCCGCGGCGAAGCCTTGGGCCGGCTTGACCTCGGTCAGGCCGGACCCCATGGTGCGGATGATCCGCCAACCGCCGGAGTAGGTGCCGATGGCGATGGCCAGCGCACAGGACAGGATGACCCAGAACTCCGGACCGGTGCCCGCCGCTTGGAAACCGCCCGCGATCAGCACCAGCGTGATGACGCCCATGGTCTTCTGCGCGTCGTTGGTGCCGTGCGCCAGGGCCACCAGCGAGGAGGAGAAGATTTGGCCGTAGCGGAATCCGCCGCGTTTGGGGCTGGAGGCGCTCTCGTCCCGTTTGGTGATCCAGTAGGCCAGTTTTGTCGCCAAATACGCCACCGTTCCGGCAATCAAGGGGGCCAGGATGGCCGGCAGCAGCACCTTGGACATGACCACGCCGTAGTCCACCGCTTGGAAGCCGGCGCCGACGATGGCGGCACCGATCAGCCCGCCGAAGAGGGCATGCGAGGAACTGGACGGCAGGCCCAGCAGCCACGTGATCATGTTCCACACGATCGCACCGATCAGTCCGGCAAAAATCATCAGCGGTGTGATCTGGATGCCACCCTCGCCCTCGCGGATGAGTCCGCCCGAAACGGTCTTGGCCACTTCGGTGGAGAGGAAGGCACCCACGAGGTTCAACACGGCTGCCAGTGCCACGGCGGTCTTGGGTTTGATGGCCCCGGTGGCAATCGGCGTCGCCATCGCATTCGCTGTGTCGTGGAAGCCGTTGGTGAAATCGAAGAACAGCGCCAGCACGACGACGAGCGCGACTATGAAGGTGAGATCCACCTAGTTACCCAATCTTGTTGGAAGAATTCATCGTGAGTTCGCCGGGCCGGGGTTGTGAAAGCATCCTTTCGGCAAACTGCCTTCCGATTGTAGAGTGCCGCCGGGTCCGCGCAAACCGGGCCGGGTCCGACGCGTGCGCCCCCGCGGGTAAGCTGGCCTGCGCGCCGCGGGAAAGCGGGCCACGCGCCGCGGGAAAGTCGGCCACGTGCCGCGGAAAAGCTGGGCTTGCGCCGCGGAAAGGCTGGGCTTGCGCCGCGGAAAAGCTGGGCTTGCCCGCCTCGGAGCGCCGCTGTACAACGGTGGGATGGATGCGAAAACTGCGGCGTGGATCACAGGCTACCGGCAGGCGTGGGAGACCAATGATCCGGACCAGATCGGTGCCTTGTTCACCAGGGACGCCGAGTACCGGCCCGATCCGTGGACAGCGCCGTGGCGCGGCCGGGACAACATTGTCCGGGAGTGGCTGGCACGCAAGGATGAACCCGCCGCCGCGACGTTCGAGTGGCGCGAAGTCGCGGTGGCTGACGGCGTTTCCGTGGTGGAGGGAACGACGGTGTATAGGGACGGGCCTACGTACAGCAATTTGTGGGTGATCCGCCTCGACGGCGAAGGCCAAGCGACGCATTTCACGGAGTGGTGGATGGACCAGTCGAACGCTTCCTGAGAGCGGGTGCGGCCGAGCCCGCCACGCGTGGGCCACCCGGATCAGCGGCTCGTGGATCGGCTCATGGATCGGCTCGTGGATCAACCAACGCCCATCGTCGTAAGCTCAGGGGATGGCGAGATACTTCGACGTCCACCCCCAGAACCCCCAGCCGCGGTCGATCGGCCAGATTGTGGACCTTGTCCGGTCCGACGCCTTGATCGTGTACCCCACCGATTCCTGTTATGCGTTCGGCGCGCAGTTGGGTAACCGGGACGCCTTGGACCGGATCCGGACCATCCGCCAACTCGATGGCAAGCACCACTTCACCCTGGTCTGCAAGGACTTTGCCCAACTGGGCCAGTTCGTGCTCATCGACAACACGGTTTTCCGCAGCATCAAGGCCGCCACTCCGGGCAGCTACACCTTCATCCTGCCGGCCACCAAGGAAGTTCCGCGCCGGTTGCTGCACCCGAAGAAAAAGACGGTCGGTGTCCGGATTCCTGCCAACAACGTCGTCCAGGCGATCCTGACGGAACTGGGCGAACCGCTGCTTTCCAGCACGCTGCTGCTGCCGGACGAGGACGAACCGATGACCGAAGGCTGGGAGATCAAGGAGCGCCTGGACCACGTGGTGGATGCCGTCGTGGACGCCGGCGACTGCGGTTCCGAACCGTCCACCGTGGTCGACTTTTCCTCCGGCACCGCCGAGGTAGTCCGCCACGGCGCCGGCGACCCGTCCCCGTTCGAGTAGGCCGGCCGGTAGGCCAGTCAGTCCTTCTTGCGCGCCCTGCTGGGCTGGACCCGCGGCGGCTCGCCCGGCATCTTCGGATAGTCCGGCGGGAACGGCATCTCGCCCAGGCCGGAGGCGAGGTCGCGCTCCCACCACTGCAGCAGGACATCGATTTTGCCCGGGTTATCGTGCATTGTCGCCCACGGGTCGCCGGTTGACTTCAACCGGTCCGGAACCGTGGCAATGGTGAAGTTCTTCGGGTCCGCCGTCTCCAGTTCGTCCCAGCCGATCGGGCAGGAGACCGAGGCGTGCGGCAGCGCTCGCGGGCTGTAGGCACCGGCCATGGTCCGGTCGCGGTTGGCCTGGTTGAAGTCCACGAAGATCCGCTCCCCCCGCTCTTCCTTCCACCAGGAGGTCGTTACCTGCTTTGGCATCCGCCGCTCGATTTCCCGCGCCGCGGCAATGACGGCGTGGCGAACGTCCAGGAATTCGTGCGTCGGTTCGATCGGAGCGAACATATGCAGCCCGCGGTTTCCGGACGTTTTGATGAACGCTTCAAGCCCGGCCTCGGCCAGCACGGACCTCAACTCGATGGCCACCGGGATGGCATCGTCGAAGGAGGTCCCGGGCTGTGGATCGAGGTCGATGCGCAGCTGGTCGGGATTGTCGGAGTCCTCCGCCCGGGAAGGCCACGGATGGAACACCACGGTGTTCATCTGGACCGCCCAGACGGCTGCGGCAGGCTCATCAAGCACCAATTGCGGGTGCGAGCGCGCGCTCGGATAGACCACCATCACCGAACGCACAAAGTCGGGGGCGCCCTTGGGCGGATTCTTCGAGAAGAACTGCTCGCCGTCGATTCCGTTTGAGAACCGCTGCAGGGAGACCGGGCGGTCGCCGTTGGCGCGGATGAACGCCTCCCCCACCTCCGCGATGTAGCGCGCCAGATCCAGTTTGGTGATGCCGAGCTCGGGCCACATCACCCGGCTCGGACTGGAGATCCGTACGTCGCGTTCACCGTGCGGTCCATCGACCGTCAGCGTTGTTTGTTCGCTGGCCATGGGAACACCTAAACATACACACCTCGCTTCTGGCGAGGGCATGATAGGAGCATGAAAGTCAGCGAGGCACATGTGTCTATCGACGTGGGCGAGGCCACCGTCTCCGGCGTCTACGCACGGCCGGATGCTCCGGTTGCAACAGTGGTGGTGGCCCACGGCGCCGGTGCCGGCATGGACCATCCGTTCCTGTCGGGCTTCACCCGCGCCTTGAACGACGACGGCGTGGCCACCTTGCGCTTTAACTTCCCCTACCGGGAGGCCGGCAAGAAATTCCCTGACCGCCCGCCGGTTGCCATCGAGGCTTGGCGTGCTGCCATGCAGGAGGCGGCTGCCCGTTCCGAGGGCGAACCGCTGTGGGCTGCCGGGAAGTCCTTCGGCGGGCGCATGGCGTCGATGGCCGTGGCCGAGGGCATGCCGGCAGCCGGCCTGGTCTACCTGGGCTATCCGCTGCACCCGCCGGGGAAGGCGGAAAAGCTCCGCGACGAGCACCTGTATGGCCTCACGCTGCCGATGCTCTTCCTGCAGGGCACCCGGGACACCTTCGCCACCCGCGAGCTGCTCGAATCCGTGGTGGAGCGGATCGGGCCGAACGCAGCTCTCAACTGGCAGGAAGGCGGCGACCACTCCTTCAGCGTGAAGGGCCTCAAGCGTTCTGCGGACGACGTCGGCGCCTCCTTGGCAGCGCCCGTGGCGGAATTCCTACGCTCACACCGCTGAGCTGCAACAACAACCGCACCGTTCGGCTAGGACTCGTCCCGGTCGACGATGGTGTCGATGGTCCGCGGGGAGGTGATGGGATCGGCATGACGGTGGGCTACTTTCCACTGGCCGTCCTCCAGCCGGAAGACCGTCGTGACCCGCAGTGATACCGGCAGTGCCTCCTCGGAGCCGTCGACCTTCGCTCGGGTCCGCTCGATTTCCACCATGTAGGCCAAGTCTGTACCGGCGTACGCGGACACGCGTTCGAACCGGTTAGGCTCGCCCTCCCGCAGCAAGGCAGCCGCCCGGTCCATGGTCTGCTCAACCCGGTCCGTGCCGCGGCCAGGCGGGCCCAGCGGATTCGCGAGCGTCACGTCATCGCGTTTTGAGAACAGCTCCTTCTGGAGATCAGGGTTTCCACGGACAAACTCATCCAGGGCGTGATGGTACCGCTCGACGATGGGATCCAGACCGGACGAAGACATGATTCCTCCTGCTGCCGCCGCGGCCGCAAGCCGTCGGCGCTGGTGGGCCGTCGGTACAGCCATGGTCCCACCGGGCGGCTAGGGGCGTCCATCAAGCCTCCCTAGCCGGGCCCTTGTCCCGGGACTAGGCTGGGCAGGCAGAGGGCGCGATGCCCTCGGTCCCCTCGCGCAGCATTCCCCTGAGGAAGGATCCGATGACGGAGCGAAGCAGCGGACACACGCTGGAGTTGGAAACCCTTCTGGAAGCACCCTGCGAGCGCGTCTTCCGCATGCTGACCGAACCGGCCGAGCTGGCTGAATGGTGGGGCCCCGAAGGCTTCAGCACGCCCGAGGCCACGCTCGACCCGCAACCAGGCGGCAGGTACCGGCTGACCATGCAGCCGCCCGACGGCGAACCGTTCCACCTTGCCGGTGTGTTCCTCGAGATCGACCCTCCCCGCCGCCTCGTCTACTCCTTCCGGTGGGAGGAACCCACACCCGATGACCGTGAAACCATCGTCACGCTTTCGCTCGCGCCCCAGGGCGACCTCACCTGGATGGCGCTTTCCCACGGCGAATTCGCAACCGAAGAACGGCTTGCCCTGCATCGGGCCGGTTGGACGGACGCCCTCGGGAAGCTCGCGCAGGTAATTCGCTCGGGAACCTGACGAACCGCTGCGCCAGCACCCTAGCGTTGCGCCTTCTCGCCTACCCCGCTTGATGGCACCGGATCGTGCCTCAGGTAGGCGCGCCGGAAACGCCCGGTGCCGCCGGTCAGCGCCCGAAGCTCGATGGCGTAGCGGAGCAATTCCTGTTCAGGAACCTCGGCGCTGATTTCGGTGCCCTCCCCGTCCGCTGAGTCCGAGCCGGTGAGCCGGGCCCGGCGGGCGGACAGGTCGCTCATGACCGTCCCCACGTAGTCGTCGGGCACCGTGATCGTCACGGCGGAGACCGGCTCTAGCAACTGGATGCGCGCCGCCGCAGCGGCCTCGCGCAAGGCGAGAGCGCCGGCTGACTGGAAGGCAGCGTCGGACGAATCGACGCTGTGGGTCTTGCCGCCCACCAGCGTCACCCGGATGTCGACGACGGGGAACCCGGCGGCGACGCCCTTTTCCATCTGCGACCGGACACCTTTCTCGACGGCCGCGATATACGGGCCGGGGATCACTCCCCCGACAATCTTGTCCACGAACTCGAACCCTGCGCCCTGCTGGAGCGGTTCGACCTCGATGTCGCAGATGGCGAACTGGCCGTGACCGCCGGATTGCTTGACGTAGCGTCCGTGCCCGGGGGCAGCTGCCGCGAAGGTTTCCCGCAGCGGGGTGACCACGTCTACTGTCTGGACATTCACGCCCTGCCCGCGCAGCCGGTCCAGCACCACCTCGGCGTGGGATTCGCCCATGCACCACAGGATGAGCTGGTGCGTCTCCGCATTGCGTTCCACCCGCAGCGTCGGATCACCCGCAGCCACCTTGGCCAGGCTTTTGGCCAACGCGGCCTCATCATTGCGCGACGTAGGCTCCACTGCCACCGGCAACAGGGGTTCAGGCATCTCCCACGGTTGGATGAGCATCGGGTGCTCGCGCCCGGATACGGTGTCCCCGGTCTCGGCGGCGCCGATCTTCGTCAGCGCGCAGATGTCGCCGGCGATGCAGGAGGACACCGACCGCAACGTCGAGGCGACCGGGGCGTGCAGATGGGTGACTCGTTCATCACTGTCATGGTCCGCGTGGCCTCGGTCGGCGAGCCCATGCCCGGAGACGTGAATCGCCGAATCATCCCGCAAGGTTCCTGAGAATACCCGTACCAGGGATACCCGGCCCAGGAAGGGGTCTGTGCTTGTGCGGACGATTTCGCCGGCGAGCGGGCCGTTGGGATCACAGCGCAGCGGGAGGCTGGGTGAACCGTAAAGGCCCGTCACCTGCGGCGCCGGACGTTCCAGCGGGGACGGAAAGGCCCGCTGGAGCATCTCCAACAACTCTGCGATGCCAAGCCCCGTTTCCGAGGAGGTGGCCAGCACCGGGTAGAACGAACCGCGTGCGACGGCGGTCTCCAGGTCGGACAGGAGAACGTCAAGCCCAATGTCTTCGCCGCCGAGATAGCGGTCCATCAGCGACTCGTCCTCGCTCTCCGCGATGATGCCCTCGATCAGCGCGCTGCGGGCGCCCTCGGCAGCCGCCAGTTCCCCGGCCTCCGCGGGGCGAAAGGCGGGTTGACGTTCCCCGGCTGGGTACTCCGACACGGTCCCGGAGAGCAGCCCGTGCAATCCGGTCACGTCCGCGCCGCTCCGCACCGGCAGGTACAGCGGTTGCACCGACTCGCCGAATGCACGGCGGCAGTTGGCCAGCGCGGCTTCGAAGTTGGCCCGCGGGTGGTCCAGCCGGCTGACGGTCACCGCCCTCGGCATCCCCACCTTGGCGCATTCATCCCACAGCGCGGTGGTTGCCGCATCGATGCCTTCGACGGCGGACACCACAAACAGGGCCGCATCAGCAGCGCGGAGACCGGCACGCAGTTCGCCCGTGAAGTCGGAGAAGCCCGGCGTGTCGAGGAGGTTGACCTTGACGTCGTCGTACATGAACGGGAGAACGGACAGCACCACGGAACGCTGCTGGCGGATCTCCGAAGGATCCGAATCGCTGACGGTGGTCCCCTCCAGGATGGAGCCCATGCGGTTGGTGGCGCCGGTCGCCAGGAGCATGGCCTCTGCGAGCATCGTCTTGCCGGCCCCGGAGTGCCCTACCAGCACCACGTTGCGGATTTGCTCGGGCCGGGAGACCGTTGCAGAAGCCTCCTCCCGCCGCTGATCAGCGCTCCGTCCCGATCCCTTGGCCCCGTTGGCGGATTTCCCCGACATGAGCGCCTCCTGGCGTCGTAGGCAGCCTCGTCCCTGCACTCTTGTGCTGTTAACAGATTCGACACCAAGAAGGGGCACAGCGGCAAGGGTTGGAGCGCATCGCTGTGCAAACAGGTGGCCCCGGGCGCCGCTTTCGAGGCTTCCGTGACCGCCGGCTAGTGCATCCCGTGCTAGTGCATCCCGCCGGCACCGCCCGGCATGCCGGCTTTGATCAACTCCATCACGGAGGAGTCCGCCAAGGTGGTGACATCCCCGATCGGCCTGTCCTGCGCCACGTCTTTGAGGAGCCGGCGCATGATCTTGCCGGAACGGGTCTTCGGCAGCTCGGCTACCACCATGACCTGCCGGGGCCGGGCAATCTTGCCGATTTCCTTGGCCACATGGTCCCGCAGCTCCTGCACAACCTCAGGTCCGCCGTCGCCCGCCTCGCTGCGCAGGATGACGAAGGCAACGATGGCTTGCCCGGTGGTCTCGTCAAGGGCGCCGACGACGGCGGCTTCGGCGACTTTAGGGTGGGCGACCAGCGCCGATTCGATTTCGGTGGTTGAAAGCCGGTGTCCTGCCACGTTCATCACGTCGTCGACGCGGCCAAGGAGCCAGATGTCGCCGTCCTCGTCCTTCTTTGCACCGTCCCCGGCAAAGTAGAGCCCCGGGAACCGTGTCCAGTATGTCTCCACGTACCGGTCGTTGTCGCCCCAGATAGTGCGCAACATGGAGGGCCAAGGTTCCTTCAGGACCAGATAGCCGCCGGAGCCGTTGCCAACCGGTGTGCCCACGTCATTGACCACGTCGGCCACCACCCCGGGCAGTGGCTTCATGGCGGCGCCGGGCTTGCCTGCTGTTACCCCCGGGAGCGGGCTGATCATGATGGCCCCGGTCTCGGTCTGCCACCACGTGTCCACCACCGGCGTCTGGTTGTGCCCGATGTTCTCCCGGTACCAGATATAGGCAGCCGGGTTGATCGGTTCGCCCACGGTGCCGATCACCCGCAGGCTGTTGAGGCTGTACTTGGCCGGTATGTCGGCACCCCACTTCATGAACGTACGGATGGCGGTCGGAGCGCAGTAAAGAATCGAGACCTTGTACTTGTCGATGATTTCCCACCAGCGGCCCTGGTGCGGCGTGTCCGGTGTGCCCTCGTAGAGCACCGACGTTGCACCGTTAGCCAGCGGCCCATACACGATGTAGCTGTGGCCGGTAACCCAGCCAATGTCCGCGGCTGTCCAGAAGATGTCGGACTCGGCCTTGAGGTCGAACACCGCCCAGTGCGTGTAGGCGCACGCCGTGAGGTAGCCGCCGGTGGTGTGCAGGATGCCCTTGGGCTTGCCGGTGGTGCCCGAGGTGTACATCACGTACAGCGGATGCTCGGCGTCGAACGCCTCGGCGCGGTGCTCGGCGGAAGCCAGCTCCACCGATTCGTGCCACCACATGTCGCGGCCCGGTGTCCAGTCGACCTCCTGGCCGGTGCGCCGGACCACCAGGACATTGCGCACGTCCGGGCAGTCCAACAGAGCCTCGTCGACGGCTGACTTCAACCCGTTGGCCTTGCCGCGGCGGTAGGCGCCGTCGGAGGTGATGACAATCCGCGCATCGCAGTCGTGGATCCGCGTCCGGAGGGCGTCCGCGGAGAACCCGCCGAACACCACGGTGTGCGGTGCACCAATCCGCGCGCAGGCCAACATCGCCACGACGGTCTCCGGGATCATGGGCATGTAGATGGCCACCCGGTCCCCGGATTGGACGCCCAAATCGGTCAGCGTGTTCGCTGCCTGGCACACCATGCCGGTGAGCTGGGCATACGTGATCGTGCGGCTGTCCCCCGCTTCGCCTTCAAAATAGTAGGCCACCTTGTCCCCGCGGCCTGCTGTTACATGCCGGTCCAGGCAGTTGTAGGCGGCGTTGAGTTTGCCGCCGACGAACCATTTGGCGAACGGCGGATTTGTCCAGTCCAGAACCTCGTGCCAGGTTTGGGCCCAGTCGAGCCGTCCCGCCTGCCGCGCCCAAAAGGCCAACCTGTCGTCGTCGGCTTCTTCATAATCCGACGACGTGGCGTTGGCTTGGGCGGAAAAGCCCGCTTCTGGAGGAAAGCGCCGCTGTTCGTGCAAGAGGTTTGCGAGGGTCTCATCCGATTCTGTTGGGTCTGCGGCCATGGCCTCTCACCGTCGTCCCACCGGAAGCACAGCCCGCTTGAAGGTGGAGTTCGCGACCACCGCGCAGGAGCAGTACCAGGCGATGAGCGCCGTCACGATGCCCAGCCAGCCGCCCAACGCCGTTAGCCCGTCTGCCCCGGAGAAAGCGCCCAGGAACAGCGCGATGAAGGTCAGCGTCAGGAAGACGAAGACGGCAAAGACGCCCATGCTGACCCGCCACGCGGAGATGGTCATGTAGGCGGTAAAGATTGCCCATGCCAGAAGGTACAGGCCGACGGCTTTGCCGGCCTCTGCCGGCGGAAGGCTGCCAGCGCTGAACTGGCTCAGGAACCAGAAGGACATCCAGAAGGCTCCGAATGAGCAAAAGGCTGTGGCGCCGAAGACGTTGCGGTTGGCAAATTCCCAGATTCCCGCGGCAAACTGTGCCAGACCGCCGTAGAACAATGCCAGTCCCAGGACCACCGGCTCGTCCGCTCTGGGGATCATGCCGGCATTGATAACGCTCAAGACAAACGTGGTCATTGCGAAAGCGCCCAGACCCAATGCTGCCGGGTCTGCAAAAAGTGGGCCTGCGTTCGCTTGAGGTGACGCAACATTGCCTTGCGCTGGTAGGGGATTTTCAGCCCTGCGACCACTTCCAGTCGGGGCGGTTCCCGCCGCGGAGCTTGATTCGATACTCATGGTTCGACTCCTTGGTCAGCACTACCTTGGTGCTTATATCAGGCTACACCCAAACATGCAAGCTCAATATCGAGCAAGTTGTGGTTCACCTCACAGGAGATAGTGATGAAAGCCACAATCAAGGGCTCCATGCCGGTTCGTGGGATCCTCGCGCCCGCCGTCGCATCGCCGTCGCCATCGTCGTCGAGAACGCGAACGTCAGCTAATCAGTATTCGCCCTTGATCACAAAGTAGGAGCCGCGGATGACGCCTGCCAGCTTGGATTTCTGCCGGGCGAACTTGAAACGTGCTGCCAGTTCCTCTGGAATCTCCATGCCTTCCGCCAGCTTGAATCCGACGGCGCGCTTTCCGCCTTCCTCGATGCTGTACATGACGTTGATCGACAGCCCCGACTCGTAGAACACGTAATCCATCCGCAAACCGTCGACTTCGAAGGCTGTTGCTTCGAGGGCGCGGGAGGCGATGGCGATGTCGCGCTCCTCCTTGAGGATGCGGCTGACCCGGTCAATCACCTCCGGGGCTTCGTCTGCAGGGCTGACGGTGAAGACGTGGTCGTACTTGTTGCGGTAGTAGCGGGCCTCGTTGGCACGTAATCCTGCAAGCGCCTCGGCGACTGGAGACGATTCCAGGCCGACAGTAGAAACGTCCTTGAAGTCGACAATGTACGGCACGGCTCCCCCTGAGAGATGTGTCGGACCAACGAACGTCCGGCGGTTGATCCACACTACTCCAAGGGCCGGGTGCCACGCCTGCGCTGGGTCAATGGCCAGGTCCGATGACGATCTTGTTGCGTTCGGCTTCGTGCGCGCCGCCCTTCTCCGCCAGGGTGGAGCACGCCTCTTCAATGTCGCGGGCTAGCGTGTCGACATGCTCGCGGCTCAGCGTTTCCTTGACCAGTGCCCGCATGATCGTCACGTCTTGGGCGTTTGGCGGCATGGTGTACGCCGGCACCATCCAGCCGCGCTCGGCCGCGAGCTGCCAGGCAATATCGAACTCGTCGTACCCGGTGTCTTCGGCTAGCCGAAACGCGACCAGCGGCAGTTGCTCCGCGTCGCGCCCGATGATTTCGAACCGGCCCATGGCGTCCAACTTCTCGGCCAGGACCCGGGCGTTGGCCTGCATGTTCCGCATGATGTAGGTGTAACCGGCGCGACCGTAGCGTACGAAGTTGTAGTACTGGGCAAGAACCATCGACGAGCCGGTGGAGAAGTTCAGGGTGAAGGTCGAGTCCGTCTTGCCGAGGTAGTTCTCCTCGAAGACGAGGTCTTTCGCCAGATCGGCCTTCTCCCGGAAGATCAGCCAGCCGATGCCAGGATAAACCAGTCCGAACTTGTGCCCGGAGACATTGATCGAGCGGACCTGCTCAAGCCGGAAGTCCCACTCGGAATCCGGATAGAGGAAGGGCCAGACGAATCCCCCGCTGGCACCGTCCACGTGCAGCGGCACATCAAGGCCCCGCTCCTGCTTGATCCGTAACAGCAGGTCGTTGATGCCGACGATATCGTCCTTGTGCCCCGTGAACGTCGTACCCAGCACGGCTGCGACACCGATGGTGTTCTCATCGACGTGGGCCTCCACGTCGTCCGGACCAATCGTGTACTTCCCCCGCTGCAGCGGCACGATCCGCGGCTCAACGTCGAAGTAGCGGCAGAACTTCTCCCACACGACGTGCACGTCTCCGCCGAACACCAAATTCGGGCTCGACGTCGACGCGCTTGCGGCCTCCCGTCGCTTGCGCCAGTTCCACTTCAGGGACAAACCGCCGAGCATAATCGCCTCCGACGATCCCTGGGTGCGGGCTCCCGTCGTCTCCCCCGGCGCGTGGAAGAGGTCGGCGAGCATCCGGATGCAGCGCTGCTCAATCTCTGCAGTGCGAGGATATTCGGCGTGGTCGATGAAATTGCGGTGCAGGTTCTCGGCGATGATCTGCTGGGCCTGCGGTTCCATCCATGTCGTAACGAAGGTCGCCAGGTTCCGGGCCGGATCACCCTCCAGCGCCAGGTCCTCCGCAACAAGCCGCAAGGCGTCCTGTGCAGGAATGCCGGTTTCCGGGAACTCTCGGCTCGGAACCTCCTGAGTAACGAATCGATTGCCGAACAGCGACGCGTCGGCATCCGTGGGCTCGTAGTTGTTTGACATCACTTCTCCTTTAGAGATGTTGAATAGAGATGTTGAAAATGGAGTTACGGACGAGTCCCCCGGTCTGCGGGAACCGAAGCGTCGCTGGATTCCGGATTTAGCATCAGAATCGCGCCGCTGAGGAAGCATAGGGCTCCCACGAGTGTGCCGAGGTTAGACAGCTCGGCGTTCCAGAGATCGCCGCTCGACGGTATGACGTACGCCGCGGCCGCCGAGATGCCGAACGCAACGGAGCCGGCCAGGTTGATCACGCCGATTTTCCAGGCCCGGGGTCTGGGCCCTCCTGCGAGCGCGCCGCGACTGGCATCCCGCAAGGCCACGCCGCTTGCCACGAGGAAGGCGGCTGAACCCAGTGCGTCGGGTCGCCACACCCGTTGGTCGGTCAGCTCCGCACTGAGGTTGACCCACAGGGCGTTTCCCGTACTCCAGTTGAACCACAGCGTGCCTGCGAGTTGAACCACGGCGGCGAGCCAGCCGAGATTCCGCGGCGCCCATACCCACAATGAACGGCGCCGTTTGGCGCCCACAGCCGGGAGCCCTGCAACGGCTGAGCGGTACTGCAGGAACGCGGCGCAGGTGAAGAACACCGAACCGACGAAGAACGTGGCTGCGCCCACGTGCAATCCCACGGCCGAAGCGTATGCCGGCACCGCTCCCAAGGTGAACAGGCTCGAGCCAATGATGAACAACCAGGCAATCCACCGGTCCGGGACGGTCGAACGGCCCGCGTTTAAGGTCCCGGACGCGTGGTTGGCCGTCGAAGAAGCTCGGTCGTGGACGCTAGCGACAGCGTCAGGGGCAAGCGGCACCACCTCAACCGGACCCGGAGCCGGGAGCACATTGGTGATCACGAAGGCCACCGCCACAGCCACCACCACCTGGGGTGTTACGGCCACACCGTCCACTCCCAGCAGCAGCGTGGCCAGCAGCGTCGATGTCAACGGCAGTCGTAGCATGGCAGCGCAGGTGGCTCCGATGCCCATGCCGATTCCTGCCGCCAGATTCATTCCGGGCAACCCGCTGGCGGCAATGCCAAGCGCCGCACCGATGAACATCGAGGGGAACACCGGCCCGCCGCGAAACGCGCTCAGCGAGAGCGCGTAGACCAAAGTCTTACTAACGATCAACAGGATCAGCACAGCAAGGGAGTAGTCCGCGGCGTGCTCAACCAGCCCTGGAAGTGCGCTCTGCCCCGAGAACAACACCTGTGTGAAGCTTTGCCCGGAGATCAACTGGTAAGCCATCGCGGTCAGGCCGATCAGCAAGCCGAGCGCAGACGTCACCAACACCCGGTTCAGATGCACGACCGGACGAAGCGACAGCGCGACCCAGCGGATCAACCATCCCAACAGCGCGCCGAATCCGCCCATGACCACCGCCCAGCCCAACGTCGCCAAGGTAGGCGGCACCGCGGGCGGCACCACGGGCAGCGCCAGCGAGAAGCTGCCCAACCCGGTCCAGCCGTTTAAGCCGACGAACACCAGTGCCCCGACACCAGAGGCGAGAAGTCCGGGCAGTGCCACCAGACTCAGCGTCATTCCCCCGATCCCGGCGATCTCCATGATCAGAAAGGCACCGAGCACCGGAGACCCGAGCAGGGTACTGATCGCTGCGAAGCTGCCAGCCGAGGCCATAATCGTCGGGGCCATCGGCGGAGCGTCCTTCTTCACCAGATGCACCGCCAACGCCCCGAGGCCGCCACCGATCGCAATCAACGGCGCCTCGGGCCCGAGAACCGCACCCAGGCTGAGCGTGGTCAGCGCTGCTAGAACGATGCCCACGAGCTCCCGACCGCTGGCTGGGCCGCCGCCCGTTGTGAATCCGAAGGCCGGCGAGTGGCCTCCGGTTCCCGGCAGATGCCGGATGGTCAAGGCCGTCAACAGCCCACACGACACCAGCCACGGAACCGGCCACCATGCAGGAGCCGGCCCCCCGAAGACCTGATTCGGCAGCCCGGCAAAGAGGAACCGCTGGATTGCCGCGACCACAGCGAGAAAACCGTACGCAATGATCGAGATGGGAACGCCCAGCACCGCTGCCAGCACGAGCGCAGCAATATACGGCCTGGAACGAATCACGACCATCGGGTCCAGACCGGGCGGCGACGCGGCAGGCTCGCTCATGCCCGACATCCCGGCGCGTCAGGGACGATCCGGATCACCCTGAGCGTCCTCCCTCGGGATCGGGGCGAATCGCAAACAGGAGCGCGCAAGACTGAGGGATCGGTTTCAATGTTCCGGCAGGAACAGTTGGGCATCACTTCTCCTTCCGCTGGCCGTCAGCCAAACCACAGGAGCCGTTCGTCAGATCTCACGCACGACAGAGGCCGGTCGGTCGCATATTCGCCAAGCTAGCGCTTCCGGTTGGGGCTGCCTTCACCCAATGTGGGTGAAATCGACTGGAAAAGCATCGAGGGCCTGCGCGGACGTCGAACTGAATTAACTCAAGCATTGCCGCACGGGCGTCAATGACGAAGCTGGAGGACGGACCTTACAGGCCTGCGGTACTTAGGCTGTGGCTTGCGGGCTCATCGCGGAGCATTCGGCCGCGGCCACCACAGCTGGTCAAGCTAGGCTTGAACACTTACCGGATCAATTTCAGCTGCCGCGCAGCTGGTCTGGTTGGGACATCCGATCGTTGCTAGCGTGGCGGAATGAACCCGTCGAAGGCCCCAGCCGAGATCCTCAACATTGCCGGCAGCGAGGTTCGCATCTCGAGTCCGGACAAGGTGGTGTTCCCCCAACCCGGGCTGACAAAGCTCGACCTGGTTCGCTACTACCTTGCCGTCGCGGATGGTGCGCTGCGCGGCGCCGGCGGCCGCCCAATGGTGCTCAAGCGCTTTCCGAAGGGCATCGACGCTGAGCCGTTCTTTCAGAAGCGCGTGCCTGAAAACCACCCTGACTTCATCTACACGACAACGCTGCACTACGCGTCGGGGACATCAGCCGAAGAGGCCGTCATCCGGGATGCTGCGGGCCTGGCGTGGGTCGTGAATCTTGGATGCCTGGACCTCAACCCGCACCCCGTGCGCGCCGAGGACCTCGAGCACCCCGACGAGCTCCGGGTCGACCTTGATCCGATGCCGGGAGTCGACTGGTCGCAGATCGTCGACGTCGCCTTCGTCGCGCGGGAAGTGCTCAACGACGTGGGACTGGTGGGGTGGCCGAAGACGAGTGGGTCGCGGGGACTCCACATCCTTGTGCGCATCGCGCCTCAATGGTCGTACCGCGACGTGCGACTCGCCGCCGAGAGCCTCGCTCGCGAGGTCGAGAACCGCGCTCCTGGCCTCGCCACCGCGCGGTGGTGGAAGGAGGAGCGCGGCGAGAGTGTGTTCGTCGACTTCAACCAGAACGCCAAAGACCGCACCGTGGCTTCCGCGTACTCGATCCGGCCCCTGCCCGACGCCCGGGTCTCGACGCCGCTCACATGGGACGAGGTCACCTCCGCCCGGCCGGAACAGTTCACTGTGCGCTCAGTGCTTGAGCGCTTCGCCGACGTGGGCGACCCTCACGCCGCCATCGATGACGCGGTCGGCACCCTCGACGGGCTCCTCGCCTTGGCGGCCGAGCTCGGCCCCGCCGAGAAGCCGCCGGGCGGCGGCGACGGCTCCGGCCGCCGAAAGTCGATGATGCCGCTCATCGAGGTGGCCCGAACCAAGACCAAGCCCGAGGCTTACGCGGCGCTCGATGAGTGGAAGACTCGGCATGCGGACGTCGTCCCGGCCCTGCACCCGGCCGATGTGCTCGTCGACGGAATGCGCGGATCAAGCTCGCTCTGGTACAGGGTGCGAGTCAACCTGCAGCACGTCCCCGTAACGAAGCGGCCGCCGCAGGAGGAGCTCATCGGCGACTACGACCCATGGGCCGGCAAGGACTGGCCGGGGCGCCCTGGGTCCTAACCCACTGACCAAAAACCGGAAGCGTGCAAAGCCAACGGAACAACCCGGGTCTGCAAGGTGCAGCTTCTCCCCCCAGCCACTGTCACGTCTTGCGGTCCGGACGCGGAACAGCTCCCCGCCATGAACAATCTGCAGCGCCACTGCTGCCAAAACCAAGCGAGGAGCCGGCTGCCGCGGCAACGGCCGCCAAAAAAGACCCCCGAAGGGGCCCACGAGTCAACATTTGTCCACAACCGGAGGCCTACAAGCCTCCGCATAGAGAAAATACGTGCCCGAGGTGGGATTCGAACCCACACGAGTTTCCCCGCCGCATTTTGAGTGCGGTGCGTCTGCCGTTCCGCCACTCGGGCCGGCACCGATTGCAAAGCCGTCTTCCAAACTGTGAAAACCGTCATGCTGCTTGGTGCGCGAATCTACTCTACATGCCGATAGGCTGTTTCACGGAACCGACGCCATGGTGAATGGCAACGAAACAGTCTAGGAGCACCAGTGCCTGAACAAACCGAGTCTGCCCCCGCTCGCCGCGTCGTCGTTGCGGAAGACGAGACACTGATCCGCTTGGATATCGTCGAGATCCTCCGAGGCGAGGGATACGACGTCGTTGCCGAGGCCGACAACGGCGAAAGGGCAGTCGAACTGGCCCAGGAACTGAAGCCGGACTTGGTCCTGATGGATGTGAAGATGCCGGTGATGGACGGGATCACGGCCGCAGAGCAGATCGTCAAGGCGCGTATTGCTCCGGTGGTGTTGCTGACCGCGTTCAGCCAGAAGGAACTGGTGGAGCGGGCCCGCGACGCCGGCGCCATGGCGTACGTGGTCAAGCCCTTCACACCGGCGGATCTGATACCGGCCATCGAGATCGCGCTGTCCCGCCACGACGAAATTATGGCGTTGGAATCCGAGGTGTCCGACCTGCAGGAGCAGTTCGAAACGCGGAAGCTGGTCGAGCGTGCCAAGAGCCTGCTGATCACCAAGATGGGCCTGACCGAGCCGGAGGCGTTCCGGTGGATCCAGAAGACGTCGATGGACCGCCGGCTGAGCATGCGCGAAGTGGCCGAGACGATTATCAATCAGGTGAACTAGCCGGGTCTCCACGCGGCCGCGAGCGGCCTTGGTCGACCACCGGAGGCGGGTCTCCATGCGCCCGCGGGCGGCGTTGGTCGACCACCGGTACAAAGGACGGGCTCCGGATTTTTTGGAGCCCGTCCTTTCATTTGCTGCTACGTCAACGGCCAGGGGCCGACCTTTTCGGGGCGCGGGTGCGAGTGCCCGTTGAGCACTTCGCCGGCATCGGCCAAGTCTCCCACCCGGTGGACCTTGAGCGAGTTCGTGGAACCGGCCTTGCCCGGAGGCGAACCGGCGGCGATGACCACCAGGTCATCGATCTCCACCAAGCCACGCTCATAGAGGATCCGGTCCACCTGGGCGGTCATTTGATCGGTGTGCTCCACGAACTCGACGACGAGCGGCTGGATCCCCCACGTCAGCGAGAGCACGTTCAGGGTGGACTGCAGCGGTGTGAAGGCGTAGACCGGCCGGCCCGGACGCAGCCGGCTTAGCCGTCGGGCCGAGTCGCCGGACTGGGTGAAGGTACAGATGTACTTGGCATCAAGCTGGTCGGCAATCTGCACGGCCGCCCGGGTGATGGCGCCGCCGCGGGTCTTCGGCTGGCTACCCAGCGGCGGAACCCGGTCCAGGCCATGCTGCTCGGTGGACTCGATGATCCGCGCCATGGTCTGGACCGTTTCCAGCGGGTACTTGCCCACGCTGGTTTCGCCGGAGAGCATGACGGCGTCGGCCCCGTCGAGTACCGCGTTGGCGCAGTCCGAGGCTTCCGCCCGCGTGGGCCTGGGGTTGTCGATCATCGATTCGAGCACCTGGGTGGCAACAATCACCGGCTTGGCCCAGCGGCGGGCAAGTTCAATCGCGCGTTTCTGCACCAACGGCACGTCCTCGAGCGGCAGCTCCACGCCCAGGTCACCTCGGGCCACCATGATGGCGTCGAACGCGTCGATGATCTCCTCGATCGCAGCCACCGCCTGCGGCTTCTCGATCTTGGCGATCACCGGCACCCGCCGGCCCTCTTCGTCCATGATCTCGTGGACGCGCTGGACGTCGGCGGCGTTGCGCACAAAGGACAGCGCCACCATGTCGACGCCGGTCTTGAGGGACCAGCGCAGATCGTCCTCGTCCTTCTCGCTCAAGGCCGGGACGTTGACGGCCACGCCGGGCAGGTTGATGCCCTTGTTGTTGGACACCACCCCGGCCACCGTCACTTCAGTGACCACTTTCACGTCGTCCACTTCCAGCGCCTTGAGCGCCACCTTGCCGTCGTCGATCAGCAAGGAGTCCCCCACCTTGACGTCGCCGGGCAAGCCCTTGTGCGTCGTCGAGCAGATGTCAGCGGTGCCTTCCACGTCCTCGGTGGTGATGGTGAACCGGTCCCCCACCGCCAAGTGGTGGGGGCCGTCAGCGAACCTGCCCAACCGGATCTTGGGGCCCTGCAGGTCCGCGAAGATCCCCACCGGCCGGCCCAGCTCGGCGGAGGCCCTGCGGACGTTGTCGTAGGTCTGCTGATGCACGCCGTAGTCGCCGTGGCTCATGTTCATCCGGGCCACGTCCACCCCGGCCCTCAGGACGGCCAGTGTGCTCTCATAGCTGGCGATGGCAGGGCCGAAGGTTGCAACGATTTTTGCGCGTCTCATATCCCTACCCTAATCAGAATGCGACGGGCGTGCAGGCCATGCCCTGCTAAGGCAGCACCGCGATCGGCCGGTCTTGCGGAGCAACCGGGGCATGCAACCGGGTGGTGCCGGTCAGCCACTCGTCGACGGCAGCGGCACAGGCACGGCCTTCGGCGATGGCCCACACGATCAGGGACTGTCCGCGCCCAGCATCGCCGGCCACAAAGATGCCCTCGCAACTGGTCATGTACCTGCCGTCCCGGCCCACGTTTCCACGCTGGTCGAAGGCCGTGTCCACCTGCTCGCCCAGCGCGGCTTGCTCCGGCCCGGTGAAGCCCAGCGACAACAGCACCAGGTCTGCCGGTATTTCGCGTTCGGTGCCGGGCTTGGGCACCCGCCCGCCGTCCACGTACTCGGTTTCGGCGACCTTCAGCGCGGTGACCACGCCGTTTTCGCCGACGTATTCGACGGTGGAAGCAAGGTAGGTCCGTTCGCCGCCCTCCTCGTGCGCGCTCTCCACGAGAAACAGCGTGGGGAAGGTCGGCCACGGCTGGTGCGCAGCACGCTCGGCCGGCGGCTGCTTGCCAATGGCCAGCATGGTCACCGAGGCGGCCTGCTGCCGGTGCGCCGTACCCAGGCAGTCGGCGCCGGTGTCGCCGCCACCGAGGATCACCACATGCTTCCCGCGGGCGTCGATCTGATCGGGAACCGACTCGCCGGCCACCACCCGGTTGGCCTGCACCAGGTAGTCCATGGCGAAGTGCACGCCCGACAACTCACGCCCCGGCAACGGCAGGTCCCGCGGCACGGTGGCGCCGGTAGCGATCACCACGGCGTCGTACCGACGGCGCAGCTGATCCCAGCTGATGTCCTTGCCCGCTTCGATCCCGGTACGGAAGCGTGTGCCCTCGGCGCGCATCTGGTCCAGCCGGCGGTCCAGATATTGCTTCTCCATCTTGAAGTCCGGGATACCGTAACGCAGCAAGCCGCCGACCTTGTCGTCGCGTTCATAGACCGCCACGGTGTGGCCGGCCCGCGTCAATTGCTGCGCCACAGCGAGCCCCGCGGGACCCGATCCGACGACGGCGATGGTGTGGCCGGTCAACCGCTCCGGAGCATGCGGCGTCACCCAGCCTTGCTCGAAGGCTTCCTCGATCACCGAGACTTCCACCTGCTTGATCGTCACGGCAGGCTGGTTGATGGCCAGCACGCAGGAAGCCTCGCAGGGGGCCGGGCACAGCCGGCCGGTGAATTCCGGAAAGTTGTTCGTGGCGTGCAGCCGTTCAATCGCTTCCTGGCCCATGTCGCGCCAGGTCAGATCGTTCCACTCCGGAATCAGGTTGCCCAGCGGGCAGCCTTGATGGCAGAACGGAATGCCACAATCCATGCAGCGGCCCGCCTGACTACGGAGCACGCCCTTCTCCTGCGCCTCATAAACTTCCTTCCAGTCCATGATGCGCACGGGGACGGGACGGCGCGGCTGGGTCTGCCGTTCACGTACTTTCAAAAATCCGCGTGGATCAGCCACCGGTCACCTCCAAAATTCGGGTCCAGACAACGTCGCCGTCGGGATCCAGCCCCTCGGTTTCGGCGTTCGCCCGGGCTTGCAGCACCGCCGCGTAATCGCGCGGCAGCACCTTGGTGATGCGGGTCAGGGTGTCTTCGAGGTCCTCATGCAGCTGGGCAGCCAGCTCGGAACCGGTTTCCTCTGCCTGCTTCTTGAGCAGGGCCGCGATGGATTGCTCGTCCACCGCGTCCGGCCGCAGCAGTTGCAGCTCCCCGCTGTCCACGCCCTGGGTGTTCAACCGGGCGGGATCCAGATCCAGCACGTAGGCCACGCCGCCGGACATGCCCGCGCCGAAGTTGCGGCCGGTCGGGCCCAGGACCAGGGCCACGCCGCCGGTCATGTACTCGCAGCCGTGGTCGCCGATTCCCTCGACGACGGCGGTGGCGCCCGAGTTCCGCACAAGGAACCGCTCACCCACCTGGCCGCGCAGGAACATTTCCCCGCTGGTGGCGCCGTATCCGATGACGTTGCCCGCGATCACGTTCTGCTCGGACGCGAACACGTTGGCCCGGTCCGGCCGCACGATGATCCGGCCGCCGGAGAGCCCCTTGCCCACATAGTCGTTCGAGTCGCCGAGCAGCCGCAAGGTAATCCCGGCCGGCAAGAAGGCGCCCAGCGACTGGCCGGCCTGGCCGGTCAGCGTCACGTCGATGGTGTCGTCCGCCAGCGCCTGAACGCCGAAGCGCTTGGTCACTTCGTGGCCCAGCATGGTGCCCACGGACCGGTCGGTGTTGATGATTTCCAGGCTGATCCGGACCGGCTCGCGCCGGGTCAGCGCGTCGGCGCTCATCGCGATCAGCTGGTTATCGAAATGCTTGTCCAGTTCATGGTTCTGCGTCGTCAGGTTGCGCAGTGGCACATCGGCGTCCGAGCCGTAGCCGCGCAGGATCGGCGCGAGGTCAAGGCCGTCGACCTTCCAGTGGTCGACCGCTTCGCGGGTGTCCAGCAGCTCGGCATGGCCGATGGCTTCTTCCAGGCTGCGGAAGCCCAGTTCCGCCAGCAGTTCGCGCACTTCCTCCGCGATGAACTCGAAGAAGTTCACCACGAATTCGGGCTTGCCGGTGAAACGCCGGCGCAGTTCGGGGTTCTGCGTGGCAACACCCACCGGGCAGGTATCCAGGTGGCAGACGCGCATCATGATGCAGCCGGAAACCACCAGCGGCGCGGTGGCGAAGCCGAACTCCTCGCCGCCCAGCAAGGCTGCGATCATCACGTCGCGGCCGGTCTTCAACTGGCCGTCCACCTGCACCACCACGCGGTCGCGCAGTCCATTCAGGATCAGCGTCTGCTGGGTCTCGGCCAGCCCCACTTCCCAGGGGGCTCCAGCATGCTTTAGCGAGTTCAGCGGGCTGGCGCCGGTTCCGCCGTCGTGCCCCGAAACAAGGACGACGTCGGCCTTCGCCTTGGTCACGCCGGCTGCCACGGTGCCGATTCCGACTTCGGAGACCAGCTTCACGTGCACGCGTGCCGAAGGATTTGAGCGCTTCAGGTCATAGATCAGCTGCGCCAGGTCCTCAATCGAGTAAATATCGTGGTGCGGCGGCGGCGAGATGAGGCCCACGCCGGGCGTCGAGTGCCGGGTCCGTGCCACCCAGGGGTAGACCTTCTGGCTCATCAGCTGGCCGCCCTCGCCGGGCTTGGCTCCCTGGGCCATCTTGATCTGGATGTCAGTTGCGTTGGTCAGATACAGGCTGGTGACGCCGAACCGGCCGGAGGCCACCTGCTTAATCGCCGACCGGCGCTCCGGGTCGAGCAACCGGTCCGCGTCTTCGCCGCCTTCACCGGTGTTCGACTTCGCGCCAAGCCGGTTCATGGCAATGGCCAGTGTTTCGTGCGCCTCCTGCGAGATGGAGCCGTAGCTCATCGCACCGGTGGAGAAGCGTTTGACGATGCTGGAAACCGGCTCGACCTCCTCCAGCGGAACCGCCGGGCGGTCGCCGGACTTGAACTTCAGCAGCCCGCGCAGCGTCATCAGTTCCTTGGACTGGTCGTCCACGCCGCGGGTGTAGGCCTTGAAGACGTCGTAGCGGCGTTCCCGGGTTGAATGCTGGAGCCGGAACACAGTCTCCGGGTTGAACAGGTGCGGCGGGCCTTCCCGGCGCCACTGGTACTCGCCGCCGGTCTCCAGCGCCCGGTGCGGGTCCTCGATCCCGTCGGACGGGTACGCCCGGGCGTGACGGGCCGCGGCTTCTGCGGCGATCACCTCGAGACCGACGCCACCCAGCAGGGACTGCGTTCCGGCGAAGTACTGGTCCACCAGCGACTGGGACAAGCCGATCGCTTCGAAGGTCTGGGCGCCGCAGTAGGAGGAGACTGTCGAGATGCCCATCTTGGACATGATCTTCAGCACGCCCTTGCCCAGGCCCTTAATCAGGTTCTGCACGGCCTGGGCTTCGGTCACGCCGGGGAGGTGGCCGTTGCGCACCAGTTCCTCGCAGCTTTCCATCGCCAAATACGGGTTCACCGCGGAGGCGCCGAACCCGATGAGCACTGCAACGTGGTGGACTTCGCGAACATCGCCGGCTTCCACCAGCAGCGAGATCTTGGTCCGGTTGGCGCTCTTGAGCAAGTGGTGGTGCACCGCGCTGGTCAGCAGCAGCGTCGGGATCGGTGCCCACTGGGCGTTCGAGTCCCGATCGGAGAGAACAATGAACTTCACGCCACGGTTGACCGCGCCGGAAACCTTTTCGCAGATTTCCTGCAACCTGGCGGCAAGCTCGGAAGCGCCGCCGTCGGGTCGGTAGAGGCCGCGCACCTTCAGCGAGACGCGGTTGCCCTCGTCGTCTTCCATCGCGGTGATCTTGGCCAGTTCATCGTTGTTGACCACCGGGAACTTCAAAGCAACCCGGGTGGTACTTACTCGCCCTGTGGCCAGCAAGTTGCCGTCCGGGCCGATCGACGAACGCAGCGACGTCACCAATTCCTCGCGGATAGAGTCCAGCGGAGGGTTGGTCACCTGGGCGAAAGACTGCACGAAGTAGTCGAACAGCAGCCGGGGCCGCTTGGACAGCACCGCGATCGGAGTGTCCGTGCCCATGGCACCGAGCGGCTCGGCTCCGGTGCGGGCCATCGGGCCCAGCAGGATCCGCAGCTCTTCGTGCGTGTAACCGAACGTCTGCTGGCGCAGGTTCACCGATGCGGTGGTGTGCACCACATGCTCGCGCTCCGGTAGGTCCTCCAGCCGGATCATGTTCTCCTTGAGCCATTCACTCCACGGGTTGGCCGCCGCGACCTCGGCCTTAACTTCCTGGTCTTCGACCAGCCGTCCTGCCTCGGTGTCCACCAGGAACATTTTGCCGGGCGAGACCCGTCCCTTTTGGACTACCTTGGCCGGATCGATGTTGACTACGCCGACCTCGGAGGCCAGCACGACCAGCCCGTCCTCGGTCACCCAGTAACGGGCCGGGCGCAGGCCGTTACGGTCCAGCACCGCCCCGACGAGCTTGCCGTCCGTAAAGGACACGGCCGCGGGGCCGTCCCACGGCTCCATCAGCGTGGAGTGGTACTGGTAGAAAGCGCGCCGCTCCGGATCCATTGTGGCGTGGTTTTCCCACGCCTCGGGGATCATCATCATGATGGCGTGCGTGATCGGCCGGCCGGAGAGCATCAGCAATTCAGCGACTTCATCGAAAGAGGCGGAGTCGGAAGCACCCGGAGTACAGATCGGGAAAAGCTCTTCCGGCGTATCGCCCAGCAACGGGCTCTTCAGCTGCGACTGCCGGGCGCGCATCCAGTTGCGGTTGCCCTTGACGGTGTTGATCTCGCCGTTATGCGCGATAGTGCGGAACGGCTGGGCCAGCGGCCAGGAGGGGAACGTGTTGGTGGAGAAGCGGGAGTGGACAATGCCGAGCCTGGTCTTAAACCGGGGGTCGGAGAGGTCCGGGTAGAAGGGTTCCAGCTGCGCGGTGGTCAGCATGCCCTTGTAGACGATGGTCTTCGAGGACAGCGACGGGAAGTACACGCCGTACTTGTTTTGGGCGCGCTTGCGCACGCGGAAAACGCGGGCGTCCAGATCGTTTTCGCCGTCCTTGCCGGCGTCGAGGGCCAGGAACACCTGAACAAAGTGGGGCATGCAGGACCGAGCCATGGCACCGACCAATTCGGCGGCCACCGGCACTTCGCGCCAGCCGAGTACGGAGAGGCCTTCAGAGGCGGCCAGTGATTCCACGCCGTCCCGCGCTACCGCGGCTTCGGCTCCGTCGCTGGGCAGGAAGGCGGTTCCGGCCGCGTAGTGGCCCGGTGCAGGCAGTTCGAAGCCCACCACTGCCCGGAAGAATTCATCGGGGATTTGGGTGAGCAGACCAGCGCCGTCACCGGTTCCTTCGTCGGCGCCGACCGCGCCGCGGTGTTCCAGATTGCGCAACGCCGTCAGCGCCGCGTCGACTATGTCGTGCCCGGGTTCGCCCCTGAGGGTGGCGATCACGGCGAGGCCACAGGCATCTTTTTCGTTAGCGGGATCGTACAGCCCGGTCTGCTCCGGGTAGGCGGCGAAACGACTGAACGGCGATTGCACTGTGCTGTGCTGGTGCCCGTGTCCGCCGCCGAGGCTGCGCGGGGTACTCGACCCCTTGAATGGAGGAGTCATTTGAACTTCCTTCTCCTAGATGTTCGTGAGAAGGGGACGGCACTGGCCCCGCCCGGGCCGGCTTGAGGACAACCCGGCCCGTGATGCACTGGAGATTCCGTGGCGCACTCCCCGGGAACAGCGCACTCGATGTTCCGGGTTCGGATGGGGCCGCAAGGATGAACGGTGCGGTTGATCAGCCACGGCCGCCGGGGACCGCACTAGTGGTGCGCCTGAGCCGGCGGATTATCCACGTCAGTGTGGTCGGCACGCTGCATTTCTGCCTCCGGGCGGTAGTCCGGGATGGTGCGTACCTGTTCGTTCCGGTCTGCCGGTGGGGCCGACCGATCCGCAGAACCTCTCAGTTCTACGGTAGAGCGACGATAGCACGGCGGGCACCCTGTTACCCAGATTTTTCTAAATCTTTAACGAGGGTTGTCCAGATTGTTAACAGCGGAATGTGAGCCGCGGGGACAGCACGAAGCCGCCGGGACGAACGCGTGCGTTCTTCCCGGCGGCTTCGCGGGTTATTAGTCCTTGGTCCGGTTGCTCTCTGCCCCGTCGGCCGTCAGCGGATCGCTGGTCTCCCGGTCGTCAGGAGCGGCGTCGCCGTCCGGCTCGGTCTTAGCCACAGGCGGCTCGGTGCTCTTTTCCCCCGCTGCCGGGGAAACCTCGGCGGCCTTCGGGGAAGGCTCCGCGGCCGCCGGGGACGGCTCTGCTGCTGCCGGGGAAACCTCGGCGGCTGTCGGGGACGACTCAACAGCCACCGGGGAAGATCCGGGTTTGCTGCGCGAGGCGGCGGCACCGTCGTCGTCCGCCGTAGCCTCCTGGCCCACAACGTCCGTTTCCGCAGCCGATTCCGCACTGTCCAGCCCGGCGGTCGGCGCCCGGCCCGGCAGGTACAGCGAATCGGTCTCCGCGGTGCGCGGTTGCCGCGCGAGCACAATGAAGATCACCACCGCAACGACCAGCAGCAGCAGCGATGTCCACACGTTCAAGCGCTGGGTCAGGCCGAGGATGGTGATCATCTCTGCATCGTCGATGCGCAGCATCTCAATCCAGACCCGGCCGAGTGTGTAGAACGCGACGTACAACCAGAACAGCATGCCGCGGCGGAACTTGAAGCGCCGATCCAGCAGCAGCAGCAGTGCCACGCCGGCCAGGTTCCACAGCGACTCGTAGAGGAAGGTGGGGTGGAACAACGTCCCCGGGGCCGCATTGACCGGGAAGTTGGGGCTGTCCGCGTCGATCTGCAGGCCCCAGGGCAGCGTGGTGGGAGCGCCGAACAGTTCCTGGTTGAACCAGTTGCCCCAACGCCCGATGGCCTGGGCCAGCAACACTCCGGGAGCGGCCGCATCCATGAAGGCGGGCAGCTTGATGCCGGCCCGGCGGCAGGCGATCCAGGCGCCCAGCAGGCCGAAGGCCACCGCACCCCAAATGCCCAGCCCGCCGCGCCAGATTTGCGGGATGAGGGCCAGGTCCCCGTTCGGCCCAAAGTAGGCATCGGGCGAGGAGACGACGTGGTAGAAGCGGCCGCCGATAATGCCGAACGGAATGGCCCAGATGGCCGCGTCCCAGATGAATTCGTCGGGCCCGCCGCGGGCCTTCCAGCGGCGGCTGGTGAGCCAGAGCGCCGCGACAATGCCCAGCAGGATGCACAGCGCGTACGCGTGGATCGTGAGCGGGCCGATGCTGAAGCCGGACCAGCCCGGGCTGGGGATGGAAGCCGGAACGGCCATTGCCATAGTCGTGCTGTACACCAGATTCGTCCTCTAGGCCGAAGTTTGCAGGTCGGGGCGCGGCCGCAGGCGAACCGCTGACCCACCGGTCATTCTGTCAGGCCCGGGCTGTGCCTTCGCTCAGCCGCGCCGCCAGTGCGCCCAGTGCTTCCACACCGGAGTGGCCGAGTTCGGCAACCAGTGCAGTGCCCACGATGGCGCCTTCAGCATAGGCGCCGATCTCCCGCACATGCCCCGCGTGGGAGACACCGAGGCCCACGCAGACCCGTTCGGCGCCGGCCTCGTGGGCTGCTTGGACCACTCGCTCGGCGGCGTCCGACACGTTCTCCCGCGCGCCGGTGACGCCCATGATCGATACCGCATAGACAAAGCCCCGGCTGGCCTTAACCGTCATGGCCATCCGTTCCGGCGAGGACGAGGGAGCGACCAGGAACACCCGGTCCAGGCCGTACTTGTCCGAGGCCTCGAACCATTCTGCGGCCTCGTCCGGAATCAGGTCCGGTGTGATGAGCCCGGCGCCGCCGGCCTCTGCCAGCCGGCGGGAGAATTCATCGACGCCCATCCGCATCACCGGGTTCCAGTACGTCATGACCAGCACCGCGGCGTCGCAGCGGGCGGTGATACCGGCGACGATCTCGAAGACCTGGCTGACCCGGAATCCGTCCTTCAGCGCCTGCACCGTGGCGGCTTGGATCACCGAACCGTCCATCACAGGGTCGGAGTACGGAATGCCGATCTCGATGACATCGGTACCGTTCTCGGCCAGCGCGACGGCGGCATCGATGGTGGTCTGGACGTCCGGGTATCCGGCGGGCAGGTAGCCCACCAGTGCGGTCCGGCCCGCGGCCAGGGCCCGGTCGATGGCGGCCGCCGACTTGCTGGCGGTAGCGGTATTGTTCACAGCTGCTCTCCTTCGGAGCCGATTCCTGCCTCGGGTGACTCCTGCGGGAGCAGGCCGAACCACTCGGCGGCGGTGGCAACGTCCTTGTCGCCCCGGCCCGACAGGTTCACCACGATGATGACGTCCTGCGCATTGTCTTTGCCCTCGGTCAGGCGCTTGCCCACCCGCAAGGCACCGGCCAGGGCGTGCGACGATTCGATGGCGGGGATAATCCCCTCGGTCCGGCAGAGCAGTCGGAAGGCATCCATTGCTTCGCTGTCGGTGACCGGTTCGTAGCTGGCCCTGCCGATGTCGGCCAGGTAGGAGTGCTCGGGTCCCACGCCGGGGTAGTCGAGACCGGCGGAGATCGAATGCGACTCGATGGTCTGGCCGTCCTCGTCCTGCATCAGGTAGGAGCGTGCGCCGTGCAGCACACCGGGCCGGCCCAACGTGATGGTTGCGGCATGGCGGCCGGTGTCCACGCCGTCGCCGCCGGCTTCGAATCCGTACAGCGCCACCTTGCGGTCATCCAGGAAGCCATGGAAGATGCCGATGGCGTTGGATCCGCCGCCGATGCAGGCACAGACGGCGTCCGGCAGGCGACCGGTCTGGTCCAGTATCTGGGCGCGGGCCTCTTCGCCGATGACCTCGTGGAAGTAGCGCACCAGCGCGGGGAACGGATGCGCCCCGGCCGCGGTGCCCAGCAGGTAGTGGGTGTTCTGCACGTTGGCGACCCAGTCGCGCAGGGCTTCATTGATCGCGTCCTTAAGGGTCTGCGACCCGGCGGTGACAGGCACAACGGTAGCTCCGAGCAGTTCCATCCGGGCGACGTTCAGCGCCTGCCGGCGGGTGTCTTCGGCGCCCATGTAGACCACGCATTCCATGCCGAGCAGGGCGGCCGCGGTGGCGCTGGCCACGCCGTGCTGGCCGGCGCCGGTCTCCGCTATGATACGGGTCTTGCCCATGCGCTGGGCCAGCAGGGCCTGGCCGAGCACGTTGTTGATCTTGTGCGAGCCGGTATGGTTCAGGTCCTCGCGCTTGAGGAAGATCCGGGCGCCGCCGGCATGCTGCGAGAAGCGCTTGGCTTCGGTCAGCAGCGAGGGCCGTCCGGAGTAGTTCTTGTTCAGCTCGTTGACCTGGGCGATGAACTCGGGGTCCGCTTTCGCCTTTTCGAACGTGTCTTCCAGCTCGTCCAGTGCCGCGATCAGGGATTCGGGCATCCAGCGCCCGCCGAAGGCACCGAAGTACGGACCGGGGGCATGGCGAAGGCTGCTTCCGGCCAGGAAAGCGTCGGCTGCTTCCTGCGGGGTTCCGGACTCGGCCGGGGTGTCGGGGCTCTGCGTCATGGCGGTCCTCATCTAGTGCTGGGGGCAGGCCGCGGAGCCACGGATGGCCGTTGCCTGCCCCTGAAGGATTCTTACGTCGTACGGGCCGTTGCCTCAGCGGCGGGCGGCAACGGCTTCGGAGCCGGCCGCGCCGAATTCGGCAACGGCCGCTTCCGGATCACCCATCGTGACCAGCGCTTCGCCCACCAAGACGGCGTTGGCGCCCTGGCCTGCGTAATCGCGAACATCGGCGACCGAGCGGACGCCCGATTCCGCCACGACCACGGCACCGGCCGGAATCCTGCCCGCGAGCTCCGAGAATACCGAACGGTCCACGTCCAGGGTCTTGAGGTTGCGGACGTTCACTCCGATGATGCGTGCGCCAACGGCCACGGCCCGGTCGATTTCCTCGGCGGTGTGCGTCTCCACCAAGGCGTTCATGCCCAGTTCGTGCGTGAGGTCCAGCAAGGCCTTCAGCTCGGCGTCGTCCAAGGCAGCGACGATCAGCAGCACCAGGTCCGCACCGTGGGCGCGGGCCTCAAAGACCTGGTATTCCTCGACGGTGAAGTCCTTGCGCAGCAGCGGCAGGTCCACCGCGGCGCGCACGGCGTCGAAGTCGGCCAGCGAACCGTTGAACCTGCGTTCCTCGGTCAAGACGCTGATCACGGCGGCGCCGCCGCGTTCGTAGGCAACGCCAAGTTCTGCGGGATCGGCGATCGCGGCGAGTTCGCCCTTGGACGGACTCTTGCGCTTGATCTCGGCGATCACCTTCAGCGCCGCACGGGGGGAATCATTGCCGCCCAAGGCAGCGTAGGCGTCACGCGGTGCGGGCGCTTCGGCGGCCAACCGCTTGATCTCCGCCAGCGGTACCTGGGCCCGTCGGGATTCGAGGTCTTCGCGGACCCCAACGATGATCTCGTCGAGAACGGTCACGCTTAGTGTCCGCTCCCTTGGATCTTGCTGCCGTCCACGCCGTAGCCGGCCTTCTTCATGATCCAGCCGACGATCAGGCCAATGAAGATCACGACCACGCCGGCCCAGAAAATCAGGTTCGATGCCATGGCGAAACCAATGCCGGACACGATGGAGCCCGCGATCATGATGAACACGCAGGTCCAGGCAGCGGGGCTGTTGCCGTGGCCGATAACTTCGTCGTGGATGCTGCCTGCCGGATCCGTCTTCATTGCGGTTTCGGTGGCGGTGGCGTGGTTGGCCATGATGTTTCTCCCTCTAAACGGTTCTGCTACTTCATTCTGCCATTGTTTAGCGGCGTGGCGGGCCAGTGTGACACGCTGGCGGCCGGCCCGGATTCCCGTCCGGGGCCGGTGCCGGCGGCTCAGTCGGTCGGATCCTCGCCGCGGCTGAGCTGGTCCCAGGTGTCAATTTCGTCGACGCTGCCGGCCCGGTCGGAGGGCATGCCGTCGGCTTGTCGCTCGGCGGCCGGCACGTACTTCTTCGACGCGGCCCAGGTCCGGCCGGCCAGTACCAGCCAGACGGCCGTTGCCACCAGCAGGATCCCGGCCGCGGCCGCGAGGTAAGGAAAGGCAGTGACGACGACGGCGGCCTCTCCCCCGATCTGGCCGGTCGCCTCGCCGATGGCGGCCGAGGCAGCGGCTGCGGGATTGGCGATCACGGCCACGCTTGCTGCGGCAATGCCGATGCCGGCCGCTGCCAGCAGCACGGCGATCACGATGCGCGCAATCCGTCCGGCAATGGATGCTGCCAAGGCCGCGGCCAGCGCCACCAGGGCCAGCGCCGTTACTGCGGTGGCGGCATCGCTGCCGGCCACACTGACGTCCGGTGTCTGGACCCTGGTTCCCGGAAGGTGGGCGGTGAGCCAAGTCTGGGTCGTCGTCCCGAAGGCGGCCAGGGCGACCGCCGCCGCGGCGAGCACCACCATGCCCTTGCGCTGCCACCGCGCCACGCTCGTCCTTCGTTCCGGCTGCTGGCCCTTGGCCGGTGTTGCCTTGTCCTCGGTCATTACTGCCCCTTCACCGGCACGTGCGCCGGGTTGGCGGGGTGCAGCCGGGCCGCCAACGTCACCGCCCGCAGCGGAGCGGCCGCCTTGTTCACCGTCTCAAGCGCCTCGGCCTCCGGCTGGGAGTCGGCCACGATCCCGCCGCCGGACTGCACGTAGGCGGTCCCGCCGCGTAGCAGAGCGGACCGGATGGCGATGGCCATGTCCATGTCCCCGGCAAAGTCCAGATAGCCCACCACACCGCCGTAGATGCCGCGGCGGTGCGGTTCCAGTTCGTCCAACAGCCGCAGCGCCCGTGGTTTGGGGGCGCCGGAGAGCGTCCCGGCCGGGAACGTCGCGGCCAGCACGTCATAGGCGGTCTTGTCCGGGGACAGCCGGCCCACCACGGTGGAGACCAGATGCATGATGTGGCTGAACTTTTCCACTTCCATGAACTGCGTGACGTCAACGCTGCCGGGTTTGCAGACCTTGGAGATGTCGTTGCGGGCCAGGTCCACCAGCATCAGGTGTTCGGCGCGTTCCTTCTGATCCGCCAGCAGTTCCTCGGCCAGTTCCTTGTCTTGTTCCACGCTGTGTCCGCGCGGCCGCGATCCGGCGATCGGGTGCGTGATGACTTCATCACCGGTCACAGTGACCAGCGCTTCCGGGGAAGATCCCACGATCGAGTAGCCCACGCCGTCGGAGTCTTCCAGGCTGAACAGGTACATGTAGGGGCTCGGGTTGAGGTTTCGCAGCACCCGGTAAACATCGAGCGCCGGCGCCGAGCATTCGGCCTCGAACCGGCGGGAGATCACCACTTGGAACACCTCGCCGTCGACAATGGCCTCCTTGCCCCGGTCCACGGCTGCCAGGTACTTGTCGCGGGCCCAGCGGTGGGTCACGCTGTTCATCAGGTCGTCGGTTGCCAGCGCTGTGTCCTCCAGCACGGACACCTGCTGCGCCAGCGGTTCGGCCAGCTGGGCCAGCATGTGTTTGGCCCTTTTCACCGCATCCAGCCAGGCCTCGTCGACCCGCTCGTCGCGGTTGTCGAAGTTGATCGCGTTGGCGATCAGCGTGACCGTGCCCTCGGCGTTGTCGTGCACCGCCAAATCGGTGACCAGGTTCATGGCCAGTTCGGGCAAATTCAGATCGTCCTCCGGCGGGGAGGTGAGCTTCTCCCAGTGCCGCACGGCTTCCCAGCCGACAAAACCGACCAGCCCGGAGGTCAGCGGCGGCAGCGATTCAAAGCGCTCGGTCCGCAGCGCCTCCACGGTCGCGCGCAGCGCCTCCACCGGGTTGCCATCGCGCGGGACGCCCACCGGCGGCTCGCCCAGCCAGTGCGCCTGCCCGTCCTTGGTGGTCAGCGTTGCCCGCGAATGGGCGCCGATAAAGGAATAGCGCGACCAGACGCCTCCCACGGCAGCGGACTCCAGCAGGAAGGTGCCCGGCCTCGCGTCAGCAAGTTTGCGGTAGATCGAGATCGGGGTTTGGTCATCGGCGAGCACCTTGATGGACACCGGGATCACCCGTCGGTCCTTCGCCAAGGTGCGGAATTCTTCCAGGCTGGGGCTGATGACTCCGAGGTCCTGCATGCGTTATCCGTCTTTCGCTTCAGTCGCTGATCAAGCTGGGATTAATGGGGAAGGGGCCGGGAGCTTCTTCAGCTGTCCAGCACTGGTGCGTCGTCAGACGCCGGACGGCGGCCGGCAACAGCGCCGAGGTCCCGGCCGTCAAAGCAGGTCCGGGTGCCCGTGTGGCAGGCTGCCCCCACTTGGTCCACCTGGACCAACAGGGCATCGCCGTCGCAGTCCAGGGCCACCGACTTGACGAACTGCACGTGCCCGGAGGTGTCGCCCTTGCGCCAGTATTCCTGCCGTGAGCGTGAATAGAAGGTCACCCGGCCGCTGGTCAACGTGCGGTGCAGCGCTTCATCGTCCATCCAGCCGAGCATCAGCACCTCGCCGGAATCGAACTGTTGGACCACGGCGGCCACCAGGCCGGCGGAGTCGCGCTTGAGCCGCTGGGCGACGGCAGGATCAAGGGCGGCCGGGCCGGCGGCGGGAGGCGGAGTATTCGGGGAATCAGGCTGGGACGACATCCCTACAAGTCTAGTGCCAAGTCCCGGTGGCCCCCTGCCCGCGCCAGGGCTGCTGGAAGGGACATGATTCGCGGCCCGAAACCAGCGGCTTCGTGCTAGGTTCAGAAGTGATGCATTACGTTAATCCGTCCCGTGAAGTCCTGGCCGAGACCTTGCTGGCTGCCGGGCCGGATTCGCCGACCCTGTGCGAGGGATGGAAGACTGCGGAGCTCGCGGCGCACCTGTATATCCGTGAACATCGGGTGGGGGCCGCACTCGGACTGGCCTTTAAACCGCTCGCCAAAGTCTCCGACAACGCCACGCGGAAGACGGCTGACAAGGCCCGGACGACGGCCAGCTACGCCAAACTGGTGGAAGCCTTCCGAGCCGGGCCGCCGGCCATATCGCCGCTCAAAGTCCCAGCCGTGGACAACGTGGCCAACCTGGTGGAATTCTTCGTCCATACCGAAGACGTGCGCCGCGCCACCGACCGCTGGGCACCGCGCGCGCTCGACGAGGACTATTCAACCGCCCTGTGGGAGGACCTGGTCAAGCGTGCCGCGCTGTTGTACCGGGGCGTGGATCTGGGCATCGTGCTGGTGCGCCCGGATGGGCCGCGTCACGTGGCCAAGCGCGCGCCGGTATCGGTGGCCATCGTCGGGGAACCCAGCGAACTGCTGATGCATGCCCACGGCCGCACCAAGCACGCCCTGGTCACCTTTGAGGGCCAGCCCGATGCACTGGCCCTGCTGGAGAGCGCCGACATCGGCCTCTGACACCGGACGCCGATCTGGCCTTGCCCAGCCGGGCACCGGAGCGGATCACCGGACCGGATAGCCCGCTTCCCGGATAGCCTGCTTGACCTGCGCAATCGCGTCGTCGGGACCAAAGTGGAATACCGATGCGGCCAACACGGCGTCGGCTCCGGCGGCGACGGCTGGCGGGAAGTGTTCCGGCTTCCCGGCGCCTCCCGACGCGATCAGCGGAACTTTCACGGCGGCCCGGACGGCGCGGATCATTTCCAGATCGAAGCCGTCCTTGGTGCCGTCCGCGTCGATCGAGTTGAGCAGCAGCTCCCCTACGCCGCGGTCCGCCGCTTCCGTCGCCCACTGCACCGCGTCGATGCCGGTGCCTTTGCGGCCGCCGTGCGTGGTGACTTCGAATCCGGAGGCCACCGAGGGGTTGTCAGTGCGGCGGGCATCCAGCGAGAGCACCAGTACCTGGGAACCAAAATGGCGGGTGATTTCGTCGATCACGTCGGGCCGGGCCACCGCGGCGGTATTGATCGCGGCCTTGTCGGCTCCGAACCGCAGCAGTTTGTCGACGTCGGCCACTTCCCGCACGCCGCCGCCCACGGTCAGCGGGATGAAGACTTCCTCGGCGGTGCGGGCCACCACGTCGAAGGTCGTTTCCCGGTTGCCGGACGAAGCGGTGACGTCCAGGAACGTAAGCTCGTCGGCGCCGGCACGGTCGTACCGGTGCGCCAGCTCCACCGGATCACCGGCGTCGCGCAGGCCTTCGAAATTGACCCCCTTGACCACACGTCCGGCGTCGACGTCGAGGCAGGGGATAACGCGGATGGCAACAGTCATGGCTTACTCCGGAGCAATCAGATGCGGCAGGCGTGGATGGTGCTGACCAGAATGGCCCGGGCACCGAGATCGTAAAGCTCGTCCATGATCCGGTTGGTCTGGGTCCGCCGGACCATTGAACGCACCGCCACCCAGTCGGTGTCGCGCAGCGGAGAGACCGTGGGTGATTCAAGGCCGGGGGTCAACGTCGCGGCGGCATCCACCAGATCCTTGCGGATGTCGTAGTCCATCATCACGTATTCGCGGGCCACAATCACGCCGCGGAGCCGGCGCATCAGCACAGCCAGTCCTGGCGGAGGGGTCTCGCCGGCGCGGCCGATCAGCACGGCCTCGGATTTCAGGATGGGGTCGCCGAAAATCTCCATGCCTGCGGCGCGCAGGGTGTTGCCGGTTTCCACCACATCGGCGATGGCATCGGCCACACCCAAACGAACGGAGGATTCAACCGCTCCGTCCAACCGGACCACGGAGGCCTCGATGCCGCGCTCGGACAGGTAGCTGCGCAGCAGCCCGTCGTAGCTGGTGGCCAGGCGCTTGCCGTTTAATTGCTCGGCGCGGGAAAACTCCCCCACCGGGCCGGCGAACCGAAACGTGGATGCTCCGAACCCGAGGTTCATCAGCTCCACCGCCTCCACCTGCGCATCCAGGAACAGGTCGCGGCCGGTGATGCCGACGTCCAGGGTGCCGGAGCCCACATAGACGGCGATGTCGCGGGGGCGCAGGAAGAAGAACTCAATATCGTTGTCCGGGTCGGTCATGACCAGTTCGCGGCTGTCGCGGCGCTGGCGGTAACCGGCTTCCCCCAGCATGGCGGAGGCGGCCTCGGACAGGGATCCCTTGTTGGGGACAGCTACACGGAGCATCTGGAAGTCTTTCTGGAATCGGCTCGGCCGCAGCGCGGCCTGCAAGGATGGATTCGGCCTGGGTCCGGGCGGGGCGCCGACGACGGCGGCGTCCCGCTACAGATGCTTGTAGACGTCCTCCAGCTGCAATCCCTTGGCGATCATCAGGACCTGCAGGTGGTACAACAGCTGGGAGATTTCCTCAGCGGCGGCCTCGTCGGATTCGTATTCGGCTGCCATCCAGACTTCGGCGGCCTCTTCGACGACCTTCTTCCCGATCCCGTGGATGCCGGAATCCAGCTCGGCTACCGTACGGGAGCCCTCCGGGCGCTGCTGCGCCTTGTCGCTCAGTTCCGCAAACAGGGATTCGAAGGATTTCACGCCCTTTAGCCTACGTCAGGAGCGCGGGGCCGCCACAAACGGCCGTACGCATTGTGACGAACCCCTCCGGCGCCAGCCGGGCGCCCGCTCACACGCCGAGGCCCCGGAGCGTAGCCGCAGTTGCCAGCGCTGCGGTAACCGCCTCGTGCCCTTTGTCCTCGTTGGAGTCCTCCAGACCTGCACGGTCCAGTCCTTGCTGCTCCGTATCGCAGGTGAGCACGCCGAAGCCCACCGGCTTGCCGGTCCGGACGCTGACATTGGTCAGCCCCTCGGTGGCGGCCTGGCACACGTACTCAAAGTGCGGCGTGCCCCCGCGGATCACCACGCCGAGCGCCACCACTGCGTCATAGTGCGGGGCCAGGCGGGCGGCTGCCACGGGCAGCTCGAAGGCGCCGGGTACGCGGACCAAGGCAGGGTCGTCGATTCCCGCCTCGGAGGCCGCGCGCAGCGCGCCGTTGACCAGACCGTCCATGATCTGGGTGTGCCAACTGGCGGCGACAATCGCGAGCTTCAGCCCGCCGGTCGCCTCCTGCAGGCCGGTGATGTCGATAACTGGGGCTCCGTGTCCGCTCATGTTCTTCCTTCGTGAATGTGTTGGTGGGTAGTGATCAGCAGTGGATGGGTGTGGCCGAAGGCGCGGGCATCAGCTCTGCTGTACGGGCGTGGTCTGTAGGACAGCCAGCCGATGGTCCATCCGGTCCCGCTTCGTCTCCAGGTAGCGGCGGTTCTGCTCGCGGAAGGGAACTTCGGCGGTCACCATCTCCGCTACCTGGATGCCGAGCGCTGCCAACATCAAGCTTTTGGCCGGGTTGTTGCTCAGCAGCCGGATGGAGCCGATGCCCATGGCACGCAGGATGGCGGCCGCAGCCGAATAGTCGCGCGCATCCACTGGCAGCCCCAACTGCTCGTTGGCTTCCACCGTGTCGGCGCCGGCTTCCTGCAGTGCGTAAGCCCGCATTTTGTTGGCCAGGCCGATGCCGCGCCCCTCCTGCCCGCGCAGGTAAAGGACGGTTCCGCCCTGCTCCCCGATCAGTCCCAGCGCCTGTTCCAATTGCTCGCCGCAGTCGCATCGGTAGGACGCGAACACATCCCCGGTCAGGCATTCGGAGTGCAGCCGGACCAACGGCTCGGCCGCCGGCCGGACCGGGGAGGTGATGCTCAAGTGCTCCACGCCGGTGGCGGCATCCGTCCAGGCTTGCGCCATGAAGTTGCCGAAGGCAGTGGGCAGCTGAACCGACGGCCCGGCCTCGACCGTTGCAGCCGGCGGCTTTTCGCGGATGTCGTCAGTGGCCACTGCCAACCGCCTTCGGAAGGGATGCCGGGACCGCTCCCCCGGACAGGTGGTTCGCCAGGTCCTCGATCGAGACCAGCGGGCAGTTGTGCTCGTCGGCGAAAGCCCGCAGGGCCGGCAGCCGCATCATATCCCCCTCGTCATGCACCAGCTCGGCGATGACGCCGACCGGCGCACGCCCGCCCAGCCGGCACAGGTCCACGGCCGCCTCGGTGTGCCCGCGGCGCGCCAGCACGCCGCCGTCGACCGCGCGCAGCGGAAAGACATGGCCGGGCCGGGTCAAATCTGCGGCGGTACTGTCCGCAGCGGCGAGTACCAGTGCGGTGCGCGCACGGTCCGCGGAACTAATCCCGGTGGTTACGCCGACGGCGGCGTCGCAGGACACCGTGTAGGCCGTGCCCTTGGCATCTTGGTTGACTTCAACCATCGGCGGCAGCCCCAGTTCGTCGGCACGGGCCGCCGCGAGCGGCACGCAAATCACGCCCGAGGTATAGCGGATGGTCCAGCCCATCAGCTCAGGGGTGGCGGCGTCGGCGGCGAAGATGATGTCGCCTTCGTTTTCCCGGTCCTCGTCATCGACGACGACGACGGGGCGGCCGGCGGCGATCGCCGCGACCGCGGCTTCGATGGTATCGAGCGCGATCCGCGGCTCCACGGCGGCGCTCATGACCGGGCTCCGGAGGTGAAGGCCAGCAGCCGCTCGGCGTACTTGGCCAGGACGTCCACTTCCAGGTTCACGGTGTCTCCGGGCTGTTTCGCGCCCAGTCCGGTGTCGGCCAGCGTGGTGGGGATCAGGCCGACCTCGAAGAACTGAGTCGCCGCTGATGCATCGCTGACCGCCGTGACCGTCAGCGAGACGCCGTCGACGGCGATGGATCCCTTCTCCGCTATGTAGCGGGCCAGCTCCAGCGGAACGGTGAAACGCAGGCGTTCCCAGTCGCCCAAGTCCTCCCGTTCAACCAGCGTGCCCACGCCGTCCACATGGCCTTGGACCACGTGACCGTCCAGCCGCCCGCCGGCCGGCACGCAGCGCTCCAGGTTGACGGCCTGCCCCGGCTGGAGCGACCCGGTGGTGGTGCGCGTCAGCGTCTCGCCCATCACGTCAACGCTGACCCGGCTGCCGTCCAGCGCGACGGCGGTGAGGCACACACCGTTGACGGCGATCGAGCCACCGAGCCCGAGGCCGGAGGCCGTTCGGGGCGCGGTGAAGGTCAGCACGGCGCTGTCGGTGGATGGACTCAGGTCCAGGGATTCAACCCGCCCTTGTTCGGCGATGATTCCGGTAAACATTCACTTGCCTTTCTGGGTGCCGTTTAACGGCAGAGGTTCAAGGTGCAGGCGCAGGTCCGCGCCCAGGGTGCGGGCACTGCCGCCGGCGCTGTCCCAGCGCCACCGGCCCGCGTCGGCCAGTGTGCCGATGCCAAGGTCGGCCACCGCGCGGGTGCCGGCCCCGAGCATCAGCGGCGCCAGGTAGAGGACCAGCTCATCGACCAGGTCAGCGCGCAAGAAGGCCGAGGCGATGGTGGCTCCGCCTTCGATCATGGCGTGGCCGACGCCACGCCCGGCCAGTTCGGCCAACACTTCAGCGGGATCATGGGTAGCCAGTTGCAGGAACCGTCCATCGGTGCCGCGGACGGCCGCGTCTGCAGGCACTTTCCGGCGCCCCATCACCACTCGCAGCGGCTGGCCCGGCGTCTCGGCTCCGGCCGGGTCCCGGGCGGTGAGCCGGGGGTTGTCGGCGGCGATGGTTCCGTTGCCGGCGATGATCGCATCCGCACGGGAGCGGATGCCGTGGCTGTCGGCCCGGGCTTCCTCCCCGGTGATCCACTGGCTGGTGCCGTCCGCCGCAGCGATCAGTCCGTCCACTGTTTGGGCGATGTGCAGCGTGGTGAACGGCCGGTTTTCCCGCCGGGCCCGGAACCAGCGGTGGTTCAGCTCCTGGGCCGGCTGCGGCATGAGTCCGGTGCGTACGGCGACGCCGGCGGCCGCCAGCCGCTGGGCTCCGCCGGCCGCCTCATGGGTGGGGTCGGCCGCAGCGTAGACGAGCGAACCGATGCCTGCTTCCACAATGGCGCCGGAGCAGGGGCCTGTCCGGCCGCGGTGATTGCACGGCTCCAGGGTCACCAGCATGGTGCAGTCAGCCAGCTCCGCTTCACGTCCCGATGGCACGTTGGCCAGCGCATCCACTTCAGCGTGCGGCGTGCCGGCACCCCGGTGGTAGCCGGTGCTGACCACGTCGCCGCGCGGATCGATGATCGCCGCTCCCACCAGGGGATTCGCTCCGCGCACACCCAGTCCGGCGGCCTGCAGCGCCAGCTCCATGCCGCGCTGCTCCGCCGTCGAAAATTTCTGGCTGGTGCCGGGGGCTGGTTGACTCATCGCGCATGCACCGGCTCGTCGTCGCCGCCGGCCCCCGCCGGCTGCCCGATCCGCGGATCCGGGTGCAGCGTCTCGACTTCGGGCTTGGCCTGGGCGTTGGCCCGCCACCAGACGAAGAACCCGACCAGGGTGAAGCCGCCGTAGAAGAGATACATGAAGGCGCTGGCGTAGTAGCCGGCACTGAACAGCAGCGGCACGCCCACAATGTCCACCGCGACCCAGATCAGCCAGAACTCAACCCAGCCGCGGGCCATGCCGTAGGTGGCCAGCAGCGACCCGACGAAGGTCCAGGCGTCGGCCCACACCGGCTCGTAGGAGCCCAGGGCGGCAAAGACCGGGGTGAGGGCGACGGTACCCAAGAGCAGGGCAGCCACCAGGCCCACTCGCGCCCTGCCGCCGGCCCACTGCGGGGTAATGGCGCGGCCGGTGCCGTTGCGTGCGGAGCGCCAGCGGTTCCAACCGTAAACGGCCACCGCAATGAACATGATCTGCCGGCCGGCCTGTCCCAGCAGGTTGGCGGTGTTGGCCGAGCCGAACAGCGAGCCAAGGAAGACCGTCAGCAGCAGGAGGTTGCCGATAATGCCCACCGGCCAGGCCCACACTTTTCGGCGCATGCCGCCGAAGGCGCTGAGGAGTCCAAAAACATTTCCCAGAACTTCGCGCAGCAGCAGTGAGCTGCCGGCAACGGGAATCTGAGCTTCAAAGAGCCACCGCAGAAATTCCATGCCGTTCCTTTCGAGCCGCGGCGGCTCCGGGGGAACGACAGTGCGGTAGGTCCGGGCATCCGGGATAACGGCCAGTGGCCGTACCCGGTGGCCCATTGCTGCCACCTGTACGTGCTTCTCCCATCCAGACTTTAACTGTCGGTACCGGAATTTCACCGGTTCAACCGTGGCCTCGGGTTCCGGGTGGAACCTTGGGCAACGGGTCGCGGACTATAACCGCCGGTTCGGACTTACACCGACCCCGGAGCACGTTGTGTTTGCGTAACTATGCTCTCACAACTGCTGCAGGGGTCCGGCATTCCCGTCACATCGTGTAACAGCCGTCACAGAACCTTGGCCGCGGCCCGCAGCGAGGCGATGGCTTGCTCAGGGTCCGGCTGGCCATAAACGGCGGAGCCGGCGACGAAAACCGTGGCACCGGCCTCCGCGGCCCGCACAATCGTCTCCTGGGTGACGCCGCCGTCCACTTGGATCGCCACCGGCAGCCCGGAGCCGGCCACCGCGTTCGCCGCCTTGCGGATCTTGGGCAGCGTCACCTCCAAAAATGCCTGGCCGCCGAAGCCCGGTTCAACGGTCATGATCAGCAGCAGGTCCATCTCGGGGAGCAGATCGAGATACGGTTCGACGGCGGTGGCCGGCTTGAGCGCCATGCCCGCCTTGGCTCCGTGGAACCTCAGCTCCCTGGCCAGCCGCACCGGCGCCTTCGCCGCTTCCACATGGAAGGTCACCGATTCGATGCCGGCTTCGGCATAGGCCGGCGCCCACCGGTCGGGATCGGCAATCATCAGGTGCGCGTCCAACGGCAGGCTGCTGACCTCCTGAATCCGCTGCACCACCGGCAGCCCGATGGTCAGGTTCGGCACAAAGTGGTTGTCCATCACATCCACATGCACCGCGTCGGCGGTGCTGATCCGCTGCAGTTCGGCTTCGAGGTTGACGAAATCAGCCGAGAGGATGCTGGGGTTGATGCAGCAGTGGGCCATCGGTTGCTTGCCTGCCTGTCTAGGTGTTGTCGGATGTGGGGCTCTGCGCGGGTTGCGCGGGTACGGGTCAGTTGCTGCGGCGCAGCAGCGCCATGAACATGGCATCGGTGCCGTGGCGGTGCGGCCAGAGCTGCGTGGTGGTCCCGCCGGCCCGGCCGACCGTGTCCCCGCCCGGCTGTCCTGCTTCCAGGTGGCCAGGGAGGCTGACACCGTCGAGGACGGCGGATGTGTCCAGCAGTTCCAGCGCGGGGTGCCGGCGCAGCAGGTCGGCGACCACCGCCGTCGTCTCCGCCGGGTGCGGGGAGCAGGTCACATAGGCGATCAGGCCGCCCGGCTTGGCGGCCGCGACGGCTGCTTCGAGCAGGTCGCGCTGCAGGGGACCCAGTTGGGCAACGTCGGAGGGTTTCCGGCGCCAGCGGGATTCCGGGCGGCGCCGGAGGGCTCCCAATCCGGTGCAGGGCGCATCCACCATGATCCGGTCGAACTGGCCGGCATACAGGTCGCCGACCTCGCGGCCGTCTCCGGTACGGATCTCCCAGACGTCAGGCGGAACCGGAGCCAGCGCCTTGCGGACCAACTCGGCACGGTGCACGGCCACTTCGTTAGCCAACAACGTGGCGCCCTGTTCGGCGGCCAAGGCAGCCAACAGAGCCGCCTTTCCGCCTGGGCCGGCGCAGAGGTCGAGCCAGCGCTCGTCCGGCGTTGCCGGGGCCGCTGCGGCCAGGGCACGGGCCACCAGTTGGGACCCGGCATCTTGGACGCGGGTGGTTCCGGATCGGACGCTGGCCAGCCGGCCGACGTCGCCGCCGGCGTAGAGGGCGGAGCCTTCGACAAGTTCGCCGGGCTCGGCCCCTGCCTCGACCGCCTCGTCCAACGTGCCCAGGCCGGGCAGCGCCACCAGGTTCACCACCGGTGCGGCGTTGTCGGCAACCAGCAAGTCTTCCAGTTCGTCCACACTGCGGCCATGGCCAGCCAGCGACTGCCGCAACGCCCGCACGATCCACTCCGGGTGGCTGTGTTCCAAGGCGGCGGCCTTGACCGGGTCGGTCTCCCCCGCCGTCAGCTCGGCGGTCCAGCCGCTGAGGTCGTGCGCGGTCACCTTGCGCAGCACGGCATTGATCAGCGAACCGGGCCCGGCGCCGATCACCGCGCGGGCCAGGCTGACGGTCTGGTCCAAGGCGGCATGCGCCGGCACCCGCATGGCCAGCAGTTGGTGGGCGCCCAGGCGCAGCGCGTCAAGGATCGCCGGGTCCAGCTGGTCCAGTGGCCGGTCGACGCAGCGGGCGAGAATGGCATCGTAGGTGCCCAGGCCGCGCAAGGCGCCGTAAGCCAGTTCCGTGGCGAAACCGGCGTCGCGTTTGTCCAGCCGGTGTTTGCGGATGCTGGCCGGCAGCACCAAGTTGGCATACGCGTCGTCCCGTTCCACCGCGCGCAGCACCTCGAATGCGGCCAGCCGCGCCGGATCTGCCGTCCTGGACCGCTGCGACGGGGCCGCCTGCGAGTAGTGCCGGGTGCCGCCGCGGTTTCGCTCCCGCCCGGCAGCATCACGTCGTCCGCCGCTTGGACCGCTGCCGCGGTTGTTCCCACGGGGGTTATCGCGGCCGCGTCCTTCGTTGTTGCCACGGCCGTTGTTCCGGCCGCCTTCGTTCCGGCCGTTCATTCGAAGTGCACATCCTCACGCTGCCCAAGCCCGCGGGCCCAGTCTGCAGCATCCATCATCTTTTTGCCTGCCGGCTGAACCTTGTCCAGCTCAACCGCGTGGGAGCCGGTGCCCACCAGGGCGGACGCCGACGAGCCGCCGGACAGCCTGACCGCCCCGGGCAGCAAATCCCGGGTCTCCGGGCGCGGTCGTACCGGTCCCAGCTTGAACCGCTGCCCATCGAGCATGGTCCAGGCGCCGGGCTCCGGAGTCACCCCATTGATGCGGCGGCGGATGGCCAGCGCCGGCTGCCGCCAATCAATGTGTCCGTCCTCCAGCGCCAGCTTGGGCGCCAGGCTGACCTCGCCGGTCTGCGCCACCGCCGCGGCTTTGCCTGCGCCGACGGCCGCGAGTGTTTGGGACAGCAGCACGGCGCCGCTGCGGGACAGTCTCTCCAGCAGGTCGCCGCTGGTGTCCTCCGGGCGCAGCGCCTCGGTCAAGGTGCCGTAGACCGGGCCGGTATCCAGCCCCTTTTCCAGCAAGAAGGTGGAGGCACCGGTGACATCGTCGCCGTGGATAACGGCGTGTTGCACCGGCGCGGCACCGCGCCACGCAGGCAACAGGGAGAAGTGTAGGTTGATCCAGCCATGTTCCGGAATGCCAAGGGCTGTTTCCGGGACGAGACCGCCATAGGCCACGATGGCCGCCACATCCGGGGCGGCTGAACGGATGGCATCCATGACGCCCTGGTCGATCCGGTTGGCCCGGATCACCGGCACGCCCAGTTCAACGGCGCGGGCAGCCACGGGCGAGGGAGTCAGGATGCGTTTCCGGCCCACCGGCGCATCCTCCCGGGTGAGCACAGCCACGATCTCGAAGCCGTCCTGCACTAGCCGGTCGAGGGACGGTACCGCCACGCCTGGCGTGCCGGCGAAAAGAACGCGCAAGCCGTTGCCGCTTTCCGTCATGCCAGCGGCTGCCCGAAGGAACCGGTACGTGCCGGTGCCGCTTCGCGGCTGAAGCCGGAACGGACGTGCGCGGCCCGCTGGGCCTGGGTTTCACCGGCCACTTCGTTATAGCCCGCATTGCGGATGGACCGCAGCGCGTGCTTACGGTCCTCGCCGGTGAGGTGGTCGATGTAGAGGATGCCGTCCAGGTGGTCGGTCTCATGTTGGAAGCAGCGGGCCAGCATGCCTTCGCCTTCGTATTCCACCGGGTTGCCGTGCAGATCCTGGCCCGTCACCCGCGTCCAGCGGCGCCGGCGCACCGGGTAGCCCAGTCCGGGGATGGACAGGCAGCCTTCGCTCACGTCCTGTTGAAAGTCGTCGCTGAGCTCAAGCACTGGGTTGATCACGTGGCCCCGCTGCCCGGCCACCCGGAAAGTAAAGACGCGCAGGCTGACGCCAATCTGCGGGGCGGCCAGCCCTGCTCCGTCGACGTCCTCCATGGTTTCGTCCATGTCCGCTACCAGCTTGGCCAGTTCCGGCCCGAACTCGGTCACCGGTTCCGCCTTGGTCCGCAGGACGGGGTCGCCGATAATCCGGATGCTCAGGATCGCCATGTAGTTCTCGTCCTCACTGCTGCCGCGTTGGCGGAGCTGAAAGTTGTTGGGTTCCGGTCCAGTTTAGTGGGCCTGCTGGGCCGTCTGCAGGGCCGGGGACGGAGGCGCTATCGGCAGCAGCGCGCGGCCGGCTTCAGACACCTGGAGGTGCGTCTCCCAGGCACGCCGCAGCGAGCAGAACCGGTACCAGTGCCAGCGGAGCACCTCGGGGTTGGCGCGCATGGGGCGGACTTCCGTCTCGCCGATGGCGACACCCAACAACAACGGGTCGTCGCCGTGCGCCCACGGCTCCCAGATTCCCGTCACGCCGTCCACCAAGGACTCCTGCGCCTTCATGCCCGCGACCAGCTGCATGACCACCTTGTCATTGAGCGCTTTGACCTGGCCGTTGCGGTCCGTCCCCTTGGTCTTGAAGTCAATCAGGCAGGTTCGACCGCCGATCCGGGCCACCAGGTCCAAGGTGCCGGCGTACCCCACTTCCTGGTTCCAGACGGTGATCTCCGGAGCTATCGGCTCCACCGCGTAAAGCTGCCACCATTCGTCGAACCTGTCGGCGAAAGCTTCTTCGCCGTTTGCCTTCAGCGCCTCCCGCGCCCCGGCGACGTCATGGTCTTTGTCCAGTGCCCGCAGTGCCACCTGTTCGCAGTACCCGTGGACCCGGTCGCCGCGCAGTGCAGCCGCGTCCCGGTAGCGGTCCGCCGCCAGCGTGGCTTCTTTGGCCAGCGTCCGCAGCCGGCCCGGATTACCGGCGGCCTCGGCCAACCGGGCGTCCGACGCCAAGGAGGTGGCCGCCATGTGCGCGAACCAGCCGTCCAGCGTGGTCGGCTCCTGTGCAATCACCGTGGTGATGGAAGGGACCGACGGCGGCTCGGAGGTGGAGCGCGCGTACATCCGGCCGTTGGCGGTGGCATGCGCAAGGAGTGGTGCAGTCATATAGAGATCTTCTCAGGTTCCACTGACGGTTCCGGTCCGCAGTCCGCGCTTGCGGGTCACCTGCGGCCTAGGGCAGCCTGCAGCGTCCCGGTACCCAAAACAGACATCCCGGCCGGGCTGTTGCCTGGCCGGGATGTTGTGAAGTGGTGGGCGATACTGGGTTCGAACCAGTGACCTCTTCGGTGTGAACGAAGCGCGCTACCACTGCGCCAATCGCCCCTAACGTGCTGCGGATGCGCCGAACGCTTCCTGCAACGTGTAGAAATGCTAGCCCACAGGTCCGGAGAATCAAAAATCGCCGGGAACTGCCGCCTGCATTCGGCTGAGCCAGCCGGCAGCGAGGTCACAACCGAGGCGCGCTGGCTCCCTCCGCGGGCACCGCCGTCGGGCATGTGACCCCTGGATTTACGGGCGCTTTATTCGCCGGTGTCGCCGATTGGACGAAGCGGGAAACGTCCTATAGAGTTTTTACTCGTTGGAAATCACAACAACGCCGCGAGCAGAGCAACCAACGGTTCGCGGCCAAAGTGATGGATAACTTCTGCGGACGTAGCTCAGCTGGCTAGAGCACCACCTTGCCAAGGTGGATGTCGCGGGTTCGAATCCCGTCGTCCGCTCGCAAGTCACTGTTTAGCGCCAGCTTCGCTGGCCGGTCCTAGAGCGTCAGCTCATAGGCGCGGTGGGGTGGCCGAGAGGCGAGGCAGCGGCCTGCAAAGCCGTATACGCGGGTTCGAATCCCGTCCCCACCTCGTTCGGTGGCATGGCAAGCAGGCAACATCTCGTGAGAGATCACGGGCGATTGGCGCAGCGGTAGCGCGCTTCCCTGACACGGAAGAGGTCACTGGTTCGATCCCAGTATCGCCCACTGAAACAGGCCGGAGTGATCCGGAACAGTTTCGCGCGGACGTAGCTCAGCTGGCTAGAGCACCACCTTGCCAAGGTGGATGTCGCGGGTTCGAATCCCGTCGTCCGCTCCAGTTTTTTTCATTCCTCCAGCGCCCGCCTCGGGCAGACCGGGGCGATTGGCGCAGCGGTAGCGCGCTTCCCTGACACGGAAGAGGTCACTGGTTCGATCCCAGTATCGCCCACCATATAGACGGCTCCCCCTAGTGGGAGCCTTAGTTGTTTAAACTATTGAGCACCCGCTGCGAAGTGCCTACGATGGAAATAGCAGGGGCGAAGGGCCCCCCGTCAGGAAGGAGGTGCTGGTGACTTTATTTGACGAGCTCAAGGGCAGGGCAGGAGCGCTCAAGGACAAGGCAGCCGGTCTCGTGGGAGAAAACTCTGACACGATCAAGGGTGCCGTCGGCAACGTCGGTGGTTACATCGACACCAAGACCGGCGGTAAGTATTCCAAGCAGGTAGACGGCCTGCAGGCCAAGGCCTCCGATTTCGTCGACTCGTTCGGCGGTGCGGGTGGCCAGGCGCCGTCCGACGGGAACGCTTCGTCCAACTAGCCCTTAGCACGCCATGGAGGGTGCCGGACCGCCGGGAGGCGGCACCGGCACCCTTCTTCGTTAAGGAGTCCTCCTCGTTGCGGCGCACCGCGAAGCTGCGCCTGAGTCGAGGGAGAGCCTATGCGGCGGCTTCGCCGGCCTGGCCTTCCCGGGCCAGCGCGGTCAGGCGGGACACTGCCCGGAAGTACTTCTTCATGTAGCCGCCGGACATCATTTCCGGTGTGAACAGCTGATCGAACGGCACGCCGCTGGCGATGATCGGCACGTCCTTGTCGTACAGGCGGTCGGCGAGCACCACGAAGCGCAAGGCCAGGGCCTGTTCGGAGATGGTGCGCACGTTGTGCCAGGCAACCGCATCCACGCCGTCGAGGAACTGGCGGTAGCGGCTGGGATGCACCCCCTCCAAATGGTTGACGAGGTCGGAGAATTCGTCGGCGGCCACCACCTTGCCGTCGAATTCACGCAGCCGGCGCTTGAGCTCGTGGTCGCTGAGCGGTGCCGGTGCGGCCGGCAGCCCGCGGTGCCGGTAGTCTTCGCCGTCCACGCGGATGACGTCGAACTGGTCGGACAACACCTGGATTTCGCGTTGGAAATCGACGGCAGCAAAGCGCCCCTCCCCCAGCGAACCGGGCAAGGTATTGGACGTGGCGGCCAGCTTGACCCCGGCGTCGGCCAGCTCGCGCATCAACCGCGACATCAGCACTGTGTCGCCGGGATCATCCAGTTCGAATTCGTCGATGCAAACCAGCCGGTAGCTGCTGAGCGCTTCCACGGTCTTGCGGAAGGACAAGGCGCCCACCAGGTTGGTGTACTCCACGAAGGTGCCGAAGGCCTTCGGTCCGTCCACCGCGTGCCAGAGCGAGGCGAGCAGGTGCGTCTTACCGACGCCGAAGCCGCCGTCCAGATAGATGCCGGAGCGGGTTTCCGGTTTGGCGCCGCCAAACAGCTTCTTCAAGCCCTTCGGCTTGGGCCGGTCGACGGCAGCGGCAAAGTGCTGCAGCGCCTTGACCGCCGCGGATTGGGACGGCTGCGCCGGGTCCGGACGGTAGCTGGCAAAGGACACTTCGCCGAAGCGAGGCGACGGGTGCAGGCCCGCCAGCAGTTCGTCCACGGACACTTTGGGGGTCCGGCGTGAAAGCTGTTCAATCTTGGGCACGTGACGCTTACCGCTGCTTTCCTGACATGAGTTTGGAGACATGGCGGACGGAATGCCGCCAGCAAAACGATACGCTACCTGCGCCAATTGGCGGCAGTTGACGCCGGATTCGCCACGCCGGCGGCGGATTCCGCATTGTCCTGCCGGCGAATGTGGCGCGGAGTGAACGCCCGGAAGCTTTTGCCCGCCGTGGTGGTTAGGCTAAACAGAAGTCCCGCGCCGTTTTGCACGGCCCCTGCACGCTACGGAAAGGTCCTGCCATGCCCATTGCCGCTGAGCAGAACGAGAAGTTCGCCGCCTATGCCAACCCCGACCGTTTGGTCTCCACGCAGTGGTTGGCGGACCACCTGGGCACCGACGGGCTGGTGGTCGTGGAGTCCGACGAAGACATCCTGCTGTATGAAACCGGGCACATCCCATCAGCGGTCAAAATCGACTGGCACACCGACCTGAATGATCCCGACACCCGCGACTATGTTGATGGGGAAGGTTTCGCCGCGCTCCTCGGCTCCAAGGGCATCAGCCGCGATACCACCGTGGTGCTGTACGGAGACAAGAGCAACTGGTGGGCAGCCTATGCCCTCTGGGTCTTTACCCTGTTCGGCCACGAGGACGTGCGCTTGCTGGATGGCGGCCGCGACAAGTGGATAGCTGAAGGCCGCGAACTCACCACCGAGGTGCCGCAGCCCGCACCGGTGGAATACCCTGTCGTCGAACGTAACGACGCACCGATTCGGGCCTTTTTGAACGATGTGCTGGACCACTTCGGCAAGCCGCTGGTGGACGTCCGCTCCCCCGAGGAATACTCCGGCCTGCGCACCACCATGCCGGCCTACCCGGAGGAGGGCGCGCTGCGCGGCGGGCATATCCCGACCGCGGCGTCCGTCCCGTGGGGGCGCGCCGCGGCCGAGGACGGCACCTTCCGTTCGCGCGACGAGCTCGAAGCCATCTACCTGGGCGATGCCGGCCTGAAGCCGGGCGACGATGTGGTGGCGTACTGCCGGATCGGCGAACGCTCCAGCCACACCTGGTTCGTGCTCAAGCACCTGCTCGGCTTCGACACGGTCCGGAACTACGACGGCTCCTGGACCGAATGGGGCAACGCGGTGCGGGTGCCGATCGCCAAGGGCGACCAGCCCGGCCAGCTTCCCGCCGCCGTCCGCTAAGGAATAGCCGTCCGGCGCTGAACGTTAACGCTGACAGACCCGATCCTCCCCTAGAGAGCGCAAAGTATGACTGTGTCGCCCCAGACCATCCCCGCACCGCTGGCCGAGATTATTGACGATTTCCAGGCGATCACCGAGGCCGAACGGCTGCAGCTGCTGCTGGAATTCTCCCGCGAACTGCCGGAGCTTCCGGAACGCTTCGCCGGGCATCCGGAACTGCTGGAGCAGGTGGTGGAGTGCCAGTCACCGCTCTTCCTCACGCTGGAACTGGGCGACGACCCGGACCAGGACGTGCAGATCTATTTCTCTGCCCCGCCGGAAGCTCCGACCACCCGCGGCTTCGCCTCCGTGCTGCACGAGGGGCTGAATGGGCTTCCGGCGCAGCAGATCCTGGCTGTACCGGACGACATCGCCGAGCACCTTGGCCTGACCCGCGCGATCACGCCGCTGCGGATCCGTGGCATGTCCGCCATGCTGTTCCGGATCAAGCGCCTGATCTCCGAGGCCCGGCAGTTGCGCGCCGCCTCGGCCTAAGCATGGCCAAGCACAAACCATCCGCCGGAACCCCCGCCACCACGCTGTTGCAGCGGGTGGGGGTTCCGCATCTGCTGCATAGTTATGCCCACGACCCGTCGGCGTCCAGTTTCGGTTTGGAAGCTGCCGAGGCGCTGGGCATGGATCCGGCCCGGGTGTTTAAGACACTGATGGCCACGCTGGACGGATCGCTGGCGGTCGCCATCGTGCCGGTCAGTGCCAGCCTGGACCTGAAGAAATTCGCTGCCGCCTTGGGCGGCAAGCGGGCTGCCATGGCCGATCCGCAGCTGGCGCAGCGGCGCACCGGGTATGTGCTGGGCGGCATCTCACCGCTCGGGCAGAAGCAGGCCAGCCCCACGGTGTTGGATTCCACCGCGCCGGACTTCGCCACCATCCTGGTCTCCGGCGGACGCCGCGGCTTGGACATCGAAATCGCGCCGGGCGACCTGGTCGCGCTGACGCAGGCCGCCGTCGCGCCGATCAAGTCCAGCTAGTCACATCCGTCTGTGTTGGCCCGCCGAATTGAGCACGCGGCGCAGGAAGGACGTGACCACGCGCTCCCAGCGTTCCGGGTCTACGTTCCATTCCCGGGTGTGTCCGGCCCCGCTGAATCGCTCGAAGGTGACCAGCGGGTTCTTCTCCGCCAGTGCGGCGGACGGCCCGTACGGCACGAAGTCGTCGTTCTCGCTATGCACAATCAGCGTCGGCACCTGTAGTTCGTCGGCCCGGGCCACCCAGTTCATCATCTTCAAATCCAGCGGGGCGGCCAGGCCGGTCAGCAGCCGCCCTGCCTTGTTCGAGATCAGCCACTGCGAGAACTGCCCCACGGCGTCCGGAATCCGGTTCAGCCTTGCCTGGTGCGCCAGCACATCGGTCCAGTCAATCACCGGAGCGTCCAGCACCAGCGCCCGGATCCGGCTTCGGTAAAGCGACTGGTCGGCGGCCTGCAGGCTGATCGCCCCGCCCATTGACCAGCCCACCAGGACAACATCCTGCGCGCCGTTCGCGAGCGCAAACCGGATTGCCGCCTCGACGTCGCGCCATTCCGTCATGCCCAGCCCATAGCGGCGGTCCGGCGCGGAGGGGGCTTCGCCGTCGTTCCGGTAGGAAATCAGCAGCGACGTCAGCCCTAGTTCACGGATTGCCCGCACGGCGCGCACGCCTTCCGCCCGGGATGCTCCGCGGCCGTGCACCATGATGGCCCAGGTGGCGGCCTCCGACTCGGCGCGGACCAGCCACGCGGGAGCGGTGCCGCCATCCACCTCAATCTGCACTTCCTCATTGGCCAACCCGACGGCGGCCGGGTCGGGGTAGGCGGCACCGCCCCACCAGCCGCGCGTGGCGGCGGCGAGGTCGCCGGAGTACACCTGCTCGACCGTGCGCTGGACGGTGCCTTCCCGCGGCGAGTACGACGTCACTTCCCCCACCCGCGCCACGCCGCGTCCGCCGTCGAAATAGACGCTGTAGACGCCCGGCGCGGTGGTGTCCAAGGTGGCTGGCAGGATGATCTCCTGCTCCGGCCAGGTCCCGACGACGGCCAGGATCTCCAGATCCTGGACATGCTCGCGGACCGGAGTCAGCACTTGGCGGGCAAAGTAGGAGGCCAGGCCGGACGTCGCGCCGGCCAGGACGGATCCCGCCGTGGCTCCCGCCACTGCCCCCAGCAACAGCCAGCGCGCCCTGGGCAGGGTGCCGGTGCCGTTGCCGCTGCCGTTGCCGTTGCCGGCGGAAAAGTTCCCGGACCGGGGAGAACGTTCGAACACTGCCATGGCTCCATTCTCGCCGGTGCTGCCGTGGACCGCTAACCGGCAGGCCGTCGGCGTGCCGCATTGTTGTGAGCGATTGAGCTGCTGATTAGGCTGGCCCCATGACGGAAACCATCGTGGTGCTGACCGAGGAACCGCTGAACGAATCCGACCTGCAGAATCTGGCTTGGCTGGCCGGTGAGCAGACCGTCGCCGAACAAACAATCTTCCGGGTGCTGATTCCGGAGGACACCAAGCGGAATTTGCTGCTGGATTTCCTCGAACGTTTGAGCATGCTGGAGGTCGGCACAGCATTCCGCGAACTGGCCCAGGGCCAGCCGGATCCGGACGAGGCGCGGCTGGAGGCCGCCGAGGCCAAGCGGCTGTCGGTGAAACTGCTGGAAGAAGGCGGCTTCAAGGCCACGGTGGACATTGTGGAGGACGACGGCGTGTCCGCCTTGGTGGCGTACGTCGGCGCACACGCGGCGGACCGGGCGGTGGTCATCACCCGGCCGCATGCCATTTCGGATACCTTCCACACCGACTGGGCCAACCGTGCGCAGGAGAAGCTGGGCATCCCCGTGCTGCACCTGTACTCGGGCTCGGGATACATTGGCGACTCGTGAGCGTTGGAGAGAATATGAGCAACACAGAAACCGGACAATTCCCGGTGACCAAGAGCGACGACGAATGGCGGCGCGAGCTGAGCCCGGAGGAATACCATGTGCTCCGCGAGGCCGGCACCGAGCGTCCGTACACCGGCAAGTACTGGGACAGCCATGTAGAAGGTGTCTACAGCTGCCGCGCCTGCGGAGCCGAGCTGTTCACCAGCAAGGAGAAGTTCGATTCGCATTGCGGCTGGCCGTCCTTCTGGGCGCCGCTGGCCGAGGGAACGGTCCGCTACCTGCGGGACTCGACCATGGGCATGGTGCGCATTGAGGTGCGCTGCGCCAACTGCAATTCGCATCTGGGCCATGTGTTCGAGGGCGAAGGCTACGGGACCCCCACGGACCAGCGCTACTGCATCAACTCGGTGTCCCTGACTTTGAAGGGCGCAGAAGAGCCCACGTAGTTCCTTCTCCTCACTGCTGCGCCGGTGACGCTTCGCCGTTCCCGGCCGTGATCAAGCCCGGCCAGCACGAGCCGGGCTTTGTCATGTCCGCCCGTCCGGAGAGCTGAGCATTACAATTGCTTACCTGTCGCCTGTTTTGAAATAAGTGTGGCTGTTGCGTTGCTACGCTCACTGAATACTTCAGACATCGCCGGGACCTGCCCGGCCGACGGAAAGGCGAGGCAACGATGACCATCACCACCATGCGCTCCACTTCCCCCAGCCCATTGCAGGAAAACCCGGCCCAGCACCCCGCCTGGCTGCGCTTGAAAGCGGCGGCCACCGAACTGCGCGGGCTTCAGGTCCACGACGGCTCGGTGCCGGAAGACGGCAATAAGCCGGCGGCAGCCCGGCACACGGACGCCATCATCGAAGCCATCGGGAAGCTGGCGCCGCTGTTCGAACACGACGCCGAGTACTTGGACAAGCTGGCCGCGGACTTCCGCCGCTGGCGCGACGGCGGCTTCGGCGTTCCGGACTTCCTCGACTCGTTGCTGGCGTTCCAGCCGCAGCAGCACCGGATCAACGGGCTGCAGCACCTGGTGGTCTTTCCGATGTACACGCAGAACGGCAGCAGCGACCGACTGGTCGAAGCCGTGCTGATCGAAGTCATCTGGCCGGACTTCATCGGCGAGCTGGAGGCCGGCGCCTACTCCAACAAACTGTTCGTGCCCATCCGCTTCCTGGACTTCACCGCCGGCTATGACACCAACTCCGCCGTGCTCTTCCCGGAGACCGTGGCCGTGCGCGAAACACCGGCCTTCACCTGGGGCGCCATTTTCGCCGACCGCGAGGCAGCACGCTTCCGCACCGTGGTCCGCGCCGCCGCCGAGATCACCTCGCTCCAGCTGCCGGAGGAAGCCGCCGCGCTGCTGGATGACCAGCAGCTGACGCAGGAAACCTTTGTGATGTGGGACCTGATCCACGACCGCACGCACATGCGCGGCGACCTGCCGTTCGATCCGTTCATGATCAAGCAGCGGATGCCGTACTTCCTTTACTCGCTCGAGGAACTGCGCTGCGACCTGACGGCCTTCCGCGAATCCGTGCGCCTGTCCCACGACAGCAAGACCTCCGACGAGGTCCGCAGGCACGCCCGACTGGTGCAGTACGCGGTGATCTTCGACCGGATCTTCCGCTTCGCCATCACCGGCAACCGGGTGCGCAACTACGACGGCCTGGGCGGCCAGCTGCTGTTCGCCTGGCTCCATCAGCACCGGGTGCTGCACTGGACCGATGGCAAGCTCTCCATCGACTGGGACAACGTGGCGGATGCCGTGGTGGCCCTTGGCCACGAGATCGAGGAGCTTTACTGGCGTTCCATCGACCGGCCCAAGGTGGCGCACTGGCTGGCCGCTTACGAGATGCTGACCAAGACGCTGACCCCGCATCCGGCCTCGGTCTGGGCCAAGGGCCCCGACGCCCTCCCGCTGACCGGCCTGCCGCGCGAGGTGACCGACCAGGTGATGGACGACGAGTTCCCGCTGTCCATGTTCTACGAGGCGTTGTCCCGGAAGATGAAGCCGGTGATCGAGTCCACCTCCGGGATCACGTCAGAGGCGGCCTGAGATGGCCGGCGGCCCGCAGTCCAACACCGGCGCGGCGCCCGTCGGCGCCGACCAACTGCTCGGCGCCGCGCCGGGACCCGGCGGGCTGGCCGGCCTGAAGGTCATGGTGGCGGGAGCCTCCGGCGCGTCGGGCCAGGCCGTCACCGCCGCCCTGACCGGCGCCGGCGCCACGGTGCTGGCGGTGGGCAGCAACAGGGACCGGCTCACCGCCGCCTACGGGAAGAACGACGCCGTTGCCTCCTTCGAGTGCAACCTCGCCGACCGCGCGGCGGTCGAAGGGCTGGCCGACTCGATCGCCGCGCAGCACGGCGGCACCGACGGCCTGATCCATCTGGTCGGCGGCTGGCGCGGCGGCAAAGGACTGACCGGCCAGTCGGACGAAGACTGGGACTTCCTGCACGCGCAGCTGATCACCACGCTGCGGAACACCACACGCGCCTTTTACCCCCAGCTCGAGGGGTCCCGATCCGGTCGGGTGGCCATTGTCTCGGCCACCGCAACCGAATCCCCTACCGCCTCCGGCGCCAACTACGCCGCCGCCAAGGCGGCCGCGGAGAGCTGGATGCTCTCCGCGGCCGACGGCTTCCGCCGAGCCCAGTCCGGGCGTAAGGAGGGGCCCGTCCCCCAGCGCTCCGCCGCCGTCGTCCTGGCGGTCAAAGCGCTGGTGGATGATTCCATGCGCCGGGCCGATCCGGCGAAGTCGTTCCCCGGCTTCACCGACGTAGCAGACCTGGGCCGTGCCGCAGCCGGACTGTTCGTCCTGGACGCCGGCCTGCTCAACGGAGCCCACATCCGGCTGGCCTGACGCGCACCCGCTGTGACGGCACCCACTGATTAAGGAATACTGAAACACGTGACTGATTCCCCCCTGCTCTCCGGTTCCCTGCACGACACCGACCTGCGCGGCTTTGCCTCCGACAACTACTCCGGCGTCCACCCGGAAATCCTGACGGCGCTGGCCCATGCCAACACCGGGCACCAGGTCGCGTACGGCGAGGATGCGTACACCGCCCGGCTGCAGCAGGTCATCGCCGGGCACTTCGGCGAGTCCGCCCAGGCGTTCCCGGTGTTCAACGGCACCGGCGCGAACGTCCTGTCGCTGCAGTCGCTGCTGCCGCGCTGGGGCGCCGTCATTTGTGCTTCCACCGCCCATATCAATGTGGATGAGAACGGCGCGCCCGAACGCGTCGGCGGGATCAAACTCTTGTCCGTGCCGACCGAGGACGGCAAGCTCACCACCGAGCTAATCGACCGGGAGGCCTGGGGCTGGGGCGACGAACACCGCGCCCAGCCGCTGGCAGTGTCCATCACGCAGAGCACCGAACTGGGCACGCTGTACAGCATCGAGGAAATCCGCGCGATTGCCGACCATGTGCACGAGCGCGGCATGAAGCTGCACATGGACGGGGCGCGGCTCTCCAATGCGGCCGCCGCGCTGGGCACGGACCTGCGCAGCTTTACCACCGACGCCGGCGTGGACATCCTCTCGCTCGGCGGCACCAAGAACGGCCTGCTCTACGGCGAATGCGTGGTGGTGCTGAATCCTGACGCGGCCCACGGCCTGCCCTACCTGCGCAAGATGAACATGCAGTTGGCCTCAAAGATGCGGTTCATCTCGGCCCAGTTCATCGCCCTGTTCGACGGCGACCTGTGGCTGCGTTCGGCGTCCCACGCCAACGTCATGGCCGCCCGGCTGCGCGCCGCCGTCGACGGCACCACCGGGCTGTCGCTGACCCAGCCCACCCAGTCCAACGCAGTGTTTGCCACGCTGCCGCCCGGCGTGGCCGACCGGCTGCGGCAGAAGTTCCGCTTCTACGACTGGGATGAATCGCGCGGCGAGGTCCGCTGGATGTGCTCCTTCGACACCACCGAAGAGGACATCGATGCGTTCGCGGCGGCCATCCGGAGCGAGCTTTCCTAGCCAGGTTCCGGTTGTTCCCGTTCCCCCGAACTTTCCGGCGCGCCTGCCTGACGTCCTGCGGCGGCAGGCCTAATCTGGCATTGTGAGTGCGATAGATCTCTCAGCAGTGCCGCCAGAGTTCCTGCGGGCACTGTCGGCCTTGCGCCAAGCGCAGTGCCGGAACGAACTGAAGCTGGAGGAAATCCCGGCTCCCTCGCGGTTGGCCCCGTTCGCCGTGGCCCTCGGCGCCGAGGTGATCGGCCAGCCCGGCCCCAGGCCACTGCACGAAACCGTGGTTACCCCACTGCAGACCGCCGACGCGCAGGAACTGGCCACCGGGCGGTTCATCCTGCTGCACGACCCGGAAGGCTCACCGGTCTGGGACGGCACCTTCCGGATTGTCACCTATATTCGGGCCGAACTGGACGCGGAGATGGGGAACGACACCATGCTCGGCTCGGTCGCGTGGGACTGGCTGGTGGAAGCCTTGGAAAACCACGGCGCCCCGTATCGCAACGCCGGAGGAACCGCCACCCGCATCCTGTCCGAAAGCTACGGCACGCTCAGCGGCCGGCAGGACTCAATCGACATCGAACTGCGAGCTTCCTGGACGCCGGCCTCCGCCGACATCCGCTCCCATCTGGAGGCTTGGAGCGACATGGTCTGCACCTACGCCGGCCTGCCGCCGCTGCCTGACGGTGTGACGGCGCTGCCGAACCGCCGCCGGAACTAGCGAAGCGCGTGAGCGAACCGCTGAGCCGGTCCAAAAACGCGGCCCGGTCGGCAACACGAACGTTCCCGGCAACATATATTCGGCCCTCCGCTTACTGCTGGCCTAAACTGAACGGATCATGAGCTCCTTGACTTCGGACGCGTCCGGGCACGACGGCCCAGACCTGAGCACTTCCAACGACGCCGCAGAACCACAGGAGCAGGCTTCCCAGCTGATCCACCTCGATGCGCCGCGCGAAGGCGTACCTTTGGTCATCGCCACCGAATCCGGACTGCAGCGGGCCGCCGACGCCCTGGCAGCGGGCACCGGGCCGGTCGCCATCGATGCTGAGCGGGCCTCCGGCTTCCGCTATGGTCAGCGCGCGTTCCTGGTTCAGCTGCGGCGCGAAGGCGCCGGCACCTGGCTGATCGACCCCGAGCCGTTCGACGACCTGAGGCTGCTCAACGACTCACTGCGCGGCGTCGAATGGATCCTGCACGCCGCGACCCAGGACCTGCCCTGCCTGTCCGAACTCGGCATGTGGCCGGACAAACTTTTCGACACCGAACTTGCCGCCCGGCTCGCCGGGATGCCCCGCGTGGGCTTGGCTGCGGTGATCGAATCCCTGCTCGGCTTCACCCTGGCCAAGGAGCATTCCGCCGCCGACTGGTCCACGCGCCCCTTGCCCGAGCCCTGGCTTCGGTATGCAGCCCTCGACGTCGAGGTGCTCATCGAACTCCGCGAGGCATTGATCGCCAAGCTGAAGGACGCCGGCAAGCTCGAGTACGCGCTGGAAGAGTTCGAGGCCGTCCGTACCGCCCCGCCGTCGTCCCCGCGCGTGGACCCCTGGCGGCGCACCTCCGGGCTGCACCAGATCCGCGACCGCCGGCAACTGGCCGCCGTGCGCGAACTCTGGAACGAACGCGAGGCTTTGGCCGCCAAGCGCGACGTGGCACCGGGCAGGCTGATTCCCGACTCCGCCGTGGTCGCCGCCGCCAAAGCCATGCCCGCCACCGTTCCCCAGCTGCTGGAAACCCACGGCTTCCACGGGCGGGCCGCCCAGCGCGAAGCCCCGCGCTGGCTGCGGTGCATTGCCGCCGCGCGGAACCAGACCGACCTGCCTCCGCTGCACCTGCCCACCAACGCTCCCCCGCCGCCGCGCTCCTGGGCGGACAAGGACCCGGCCGCCGCGGCCCGGCTGCAAACCGTCCGGCCCCGGTTGGCAACCCTGGCCGAGCAGCTGGACATGCCGGTGGAGAACCTGCTCACTCCCGACTACCTGCGCCGCACCGCTTGGCGTCCGCCGGAGCCGATCACGGAACAGACCGTGGACGCGGCCCTGGAAGAGCTGGGCGCCCGGCCCTGGCAACGCAAACTCACCGCCGGCTTACTGGCCGATGCCTACGCCAACCCGGAGCCCCTGGCATTGAAGGAACGCGAAGAGAAACCGCAAGACACTGACGACGGCGTTGCCCGCAGCGCCGTGCGGAGGCGGGCTTCCACCGGTAGCGCGGCCGGTGCCGCCGGGGCTTCAGCCTCGGCCGGTGCCGCAGGGGCTTCCACCTCTGCCGGTGCCGCTGTCGGCTCCATCCGACGACGCCGGCGTGAACGGCGCTCCCCCGCCTGACCCCGCGCACTGGCCGACGCGGCCGCCAAAAGCTGCCCCGAACGTGCGCGCGCCTACCCTTCCTGGTTCGCTTTTCGCTCGCGTTCCTCGTAGGCTTCCTCCCCGGGACCGGTGAACGCCTGGTTGCGCTCGATGGCGTCGATCGAGCCGGTGAACAGCTGAGAGTCGCCCGCATCGGTCTTCGCCGCCGCCGCGGGACGACGGCGAGCGTCGGGGCTCTCCCCGGTGTTCACCGGACCGACGGCTTCCCACCGCTGCCGGGGCAGTGCCTGCGGGTATTCACGCTGCAGGAAGGTAACCATTGATTCCCGCACGAGGCAGCGAAGGTCGAACAGTGTGCCGCTGTCCTCGGCACTGACCAGAATGCGCACGCGGACCAGCGCGTTGACGGCGTCGGTGACCTGCAGGATGGCGGTGCGTCCGTCCCAGATCTCGGTCCCCTCCACCACGGTCTTGAGGTGCTCGCGCAGCTCGTCCAGGGGAACCCGCCAGTCCACGTCCAGCTCAACTGTTCCCAGCAGGGCGGCTGTCCGGCGGGTCCAGTTCTCGAAGGGCGTGCTGGTGAAGTAGGTGGAGGGCAGGATCAGCCGCCGGTCATCCCAGATGTGGACCACCACGTAGGTCATGGTGATCTCCTCCACCGTGCCCCATTGGTTCTCGACCACCACGACGTCGTCCACCCGGATGGCATCCGTGAAGGCCAGCTGCATGCCGGCAAAGACATTGGTCAGGGAGCTCTGCGCCGCGAGGCCGGCAACCACGGAGAGAACGCCGGCGGAGGCCAGGATACCGGCACCGAGGGCCCGGACCTGGGGAATGGTCAGCAGCACGCACGCGACCGCGATCGTCACGATCAGCGCCACTGCCACACGGCGCCCCAGGATCACCTGCGTCTTAAGCCGGCGCAGCCGGCGGTTGTCCTTGGTGTCCGTGCGGTACTTGGCCAGGATGGCCGCCTCAATGACCAGGAGTACGACGACGGCGAACCAGGCCAGCGCAGCTATGAGCACCACGATCAGGACGAATTCCACGGCGGTGAACCACGGCTCATTGGCAGAGGTGATACGCAGGCCCGCCCGGATTCCGATGGCGGCCAGTGCCACCCGGAAGGGGTTGCGCCCGCGGGCCGAGACGTTCCGGATGTTCGGCACGCGCCGGAACAGCTGGTTCACTGCCAGCCGCAGCAGCGACGTGATCACCAGTGCTGCGGCGACGGCGATCAGCACTACTGTCGCCGGTTGGATCAGGTCAAGAAAATCATCCATATTTCCGATGGTGTCAGATCCGGCGCGCAGCCTGTCCAATCGGGCTGCGCGACAATCCCGGGCAGATACCGGTGCTGGAGTGCTTGGAGTTGCTGCCGCGCCTGCCCAGGGCCCCGAACGCTGTACAGATGCTGTGTGAAGTATTAAATGCATGTTTGATCGGCGAAATGTTCTACGTTCGCAGCACCTCCCCGGGCTGCCGGCGGGTGAGAGGCCATCAGGCAAAGGACGCCGGGTCCGACGCTCTCTGACAGATGGCAGCGACGGTGGGTACAGCCACAGCGAGCACTCGGTTAAGCACGGAATCGACGACGATGATACCGACATTGTCCATACCGAACCGGAAGGGCACTTACCGATCCATGGAGGCAGGAGGCACCCGGCGGCGGTGACCCCCGTCGAGCGACGACAGCTCCCACGGCTGGACACAGTCGAGCTGTGCAAGGAGTTGAATGATCTGCGACTCCCCTAGCTGGATCGGTGGCAGTACTTGAAATCGGCCCATCTGGTGATGCTGCGGCGAGACACCTGTCCGGACGTACTCACTGTTATCGGCTCGGGAAGATCTCGGGAAAACCGGGGGAATGCACCAGTGCTGCAGTGATCATGCGGCGCATGATGATGTTGTGAAAAGGCCGAATTAAGTTGAAGTAGAGCGGTCCCGTCCAACGGCGGTAATGGACGACGGTAGTGATTTGGAACTTGTTCTTGGGCTCGGTTCCGGTCGGCTCGACCTCGACGATGAGGTGGGCGATTAGATGAGTGTCCTCGGCGGTGAGCACCAGGTAGGTGTCTTCTTTGCTTGCGGAAACCGTGAAGAAGGCTAGTCTGCCTCCGGGGCGGAGGCTGATCTCTGCAGGGCGAGGTGCGCGGTTCGTACGGCCGGATGGGTGTGCGAGGCGCATTAGGCGGGCCAGCCCGCCACGAGCCACGAACAGCGCCTTTAGCCAGATCGGTTGCCACGACAGGATGTTGCTGATGCCCTCACGTAGAGACAGTGATGTTTTGGCGCTCACCCTGTCCACGTGGTCTGCTGACTTCAAGTATCGCTGAAGTTCGGGGTACATGAGTTCACCTTTCATGGGGGGCGCCGCTGTGGGTACTGCCAGGCAAAGTAGCAGATCTGAACCGGGGAAGGCGGCAGGTAGAACGCAAACAGGATGTTGTCCCTACGGCTAGCGAGCCAGTGTTTACTTTCCTCCGGCCAGCGCCCGTGTGTAGGTCGGCGGTCAGCGCGGGCACGCAGAACCACCCAGCACTCGCGGCGCGTCCCTGTCACGTTTGAAACAGGCTGGCGAGACTGGGCACCGGAAGGAACGGCATGTACTCGTCCCAACCCAGGAAGAACGAAAACAACGCGTGGATGAGCGGGGCCGACAATGCGGCCAAGACGACGTACAGAACGGTGCGTCTGCGCGTCATTCTGAACACCAGTGGCGGTAACACGATCGTCACTAGCGCGGGTACAGGATAGTAAACCCACCATGGCAGGCCGAACAGCAGTCCGTACTTTCCGATCAGCATGCCGGCAACGACGACGATCAGCGACACGACGATGACAGCCCGCAGCCGGCGCCGAAAGGCAGCCCGTCCCAGGACCAGGCGCAGGAGCAGAACAAACTCTGCAAGGGCGGCCGCGACCATGACCGTGAAATGCCATTCAGTATCCACTGCTGCTCCCCCTGTATCCCCCCGAACCCGGCTCTGGCACGCATTTGCCCCTAAAGATGCCGGTGCGGCCGGGAACACCCTCCCATGTTTTCTCATCCGTTTCCCGCATCGGCGCAGTGTCTTGGCTCCATTTCCCAGATTCCTCGGTTTCTGACGATTTCTGACGACGTCGCGGCCTTACTCCGTGATGTAAGCGGCCGTCACTGGCAGTCCTAGAGGACGGATGGGGTCCGGTGCGTTAGGGCCGGACGGTGAGCTGATGGCCGCACCGCTGAGTATGGTCTGCTCGATGGCTTCGCTGGTTCGGGGAAGGGTCTCGGCGGGCCGGGCGCCGAGTGGTCACTGTCCGGCGAGGGCCTGTACCACTCCGTTCAGGATCAGGTCGAGCCCGTATTCGAATTCCTCCCGGTAGTCGTAGCCGGGCTGCATGACATGGTGCGAGACGAACTCTGCCAGGTTGAGGTAGTCGTTCGCCGGCAACGGCTCGAACATGTCCTGGGCCATCGCCGCCACCCCGTCCGTGGTCTCGAACGGGTTGCTCATCCTCGTCAGGGCAAAGCCGTAAATGCACCCGTCCAGCACGGAGTAGGCGTGGGCCACCATCCCGACGTCGAAACCGGCCGAGCCCAGCTTGCCAATGACGGCGCCATGATGGCGCAGGTTGGCCGGTCCTGGACGCCTGCGGGACTCGATCAGGCCGATGGCCCAGCGGTGGCGCGCGAGGAGATTGCGAAGCGACAGTGCACGGTCCCAGCAAACGGAGTATTTTCCGAGCAGCCACCGGGGGTCGCGCCGGCCTCACCCAAGCGGCTGGCACGGATCGCGGGCATCTTCTACCTCGTCGTCGGCATCACGGGAGGCTTCTCCGAGGGTTTTGTCGATCCCTTCCTGTATGTCGCCGGCGACGCGGCCGCCACATCCGCCAAAGTAGCCGCCTACGAGGTGCTCATGCGGGTCGGCGTCCCATCATCCGCTGTCACCCGCAGCCGCCGTCCGGGCATAGTGAGCACCACCAGGCTGGCGATGACCAGAAGGATCCCGCCCCAGCCCTGCAGCGGCAGCCGTTCGCCCACCACCAACACCGCCAGCACCGCAGCCACCACCGGCTCCGCCAGGGACAGCGTTGTGGCTGTGCTCGCGCGCACCCGCGCCAGTCCGAGCCCAAACAACACGTAGCCGGCGAACATCGGCACCAAAGCCATGTACGCACCGACGGCGGCGTTGCTCCAGGATGCCAGCAGCGGCGCCCCCGTGGCCAACAGCACCGGCATCAGCATCAGTCCGCCGGCGCCGAACATCGCTCCCATGGCGGCACGGGCCTGCACGCCGCCGCCGATGATCCGGTGGGCCGCCCAGGAATAGAGCGCATACGTCAGTCCCGCCAGCAGGCCCAAGCCGATCCCGGCCAACGTGCCGCCGCCTGCCGCGTCCCCGGCACCGCCTGCGGAATGGCCACCGCCTCGCGCGGCAGCGAAACAGAGCAGTACGGTCCCGGAGAGCCCCAGCAAGGCGGCACCGCCCCAGCGCACACTCAACCTATGCCGGTCGAAGGCGCGCTCAATCAGGGCAGAAGCCAACGGTGCCGAGCCGATGCTCACCACCGTGCCCACAGCAACCCCGGCCAGATGCATCGAGCTGTAAAAGGCCAACGGATACACCGCTACAGCCAGGGCACCAAGCAGCACCAGTTTCCACTGACCCAGCAGCTGCAGACGGGCGCGCTCCATCGGCCGCACCGCGGTCAACGCCTGGAGCAGCCCGCCCACCCCCATGGCCACCGCGCCGATGGTGAGCGGGCCGACGTCGGGCGCAAACGTGGCGGCCGTCCCGGTGGTTCCCCACAGCACGGAAGCCGCCAGCACCAGCAGCGCGCCGGAGACCGCACCGGGATGCGCCGGTGCCCGCCGGGGCGGCTGTTGTAGATTCATTGCTCCTCGTCGGGTTGCCAACAGGGCCAGCCTATACACGGCACTTCTCACCGGCGCGACGGCCACCGCTTGCTGCGCATGTTACCCGCGGGTAACATATGGCTGGTACTGTGTCCCGCATCTCATGGAGGTTCCAGTGAGCCCTACGTCCGTGCCCCGCGCCCTGCGTGATGTCGTCTTCGTGGACGGCGTGCGCACTCCGTTCGGTAAAGCGGGTGAGAAGGGCATTCACGCCGGCACTCGCGCCGACGATCTGGTGGTCAAATGCGTCCGTGAACTGCTGCGCCGCAATCCCTCGCTGCCGCCGGAGCGCATCGACGATGTGGCCATCGCGGCCACCACTCAGACCGGCGACCAGGGGCTGACCATTGGGCGTACCGCGGCGTTGCTTGCCGGATTGCCCCGCTCGGTGCCCGGCTTCGCCATCGACCGCATGTGCGCCGGCGCCATGACCGCGGTGACGACGACGGCCGGCGGCATCGCCTTCGGCGCGTACGACGTGGTGGTGGCCGGCGGCGTCGAACACATGGGGAACCACCCTATGGGCCAAGGCGTGGACCCGAACCCCCGGTTTGCCAGCGAGCGCTTGGTGGACCCTGCTGCACTGAACATGGGCAACACTGCGGAGAACCTGCACGACCGCTTTCCCGTCATCACCAAGGAACGCGCCGATGCCTACGCCGTGGCCAGCCAGGCCAAGCTCGCGGCGGCGTACCAAGACGGCAAGATCCAGCTCGATCTGGTGCCGGTGGCCGGCCGGAAGCCGGGCGAAGGGTGGTCGCTGCACAGCGCTGACGAGCCGCCACGACCGGACACCACCCTGGAGGACCTGGCCGGGCTGCGCACGCCGTTCCGCCCGCACGGTCGTGTCACCGCTGGCAATGCAGCCGGCCTGAACGACGGCGCCACCGCCTCGCTGCTGGCATCCGCGGAAGCCGCCGAGGAGTTGGGCTTGCCCGTGAAGATGCGGCTGGTCTCCTACGCCTTCGCCGGGGTGGAGCCCGAGGTGATGGGCATTGGCCCGGTCCCTGCCACCGAGAAGGCGCTGAAGATGGCCGGGCTGGACGTCGCAGACATCGGACTGTTCGAGATCAATGAAGCCTTTGCCGTGCAGGTCCTCTCCTTCTTGGACCACTACGGCATTGCCGACGACGATCCACGCGTCAACCGCTATGGCGGGGCCATCGCCGTCGGGCATCCGCTGGCCGCCTCCGGGGTGCGGCTGATGACCCAGCTGGCCCGGCAGTTCGAAGACGACCCGTCGGTTCGTTACGGGCTGACCACCATGTGCATCGGGTTGGGCATGGGCGGAACCGTGATCTGGGAAAACCCGCACCACGCCGAGTACTCGGGCCGCCAAACAGTTCCCGCCACCGCCGCAGTATCCGCAGGAGAGGACCACGCATGACCGCCGCCGATTTCACCGCCTTGGCCGCCAAGTTCCCGGACGAGACCGTCACCCACTCCTATATTCGGGACGTGGAGCTGCCCGGGGCCGGGACACTTGCCCTGCTGACCCTGGACAACGACCTGGACCACCGCAAGCCCACCACCCTCGGGCCGAACACCCTGGTGGAGCTGGGCACGGCGCTCGAAGGGCTCAAGGCCCGGGCCGCGGCAGGCGCGATCTCCGCCGTCGCCGTCACCGGCAAGCCCTACTACTTAGTGGCCGGCGCAGACCTGGGCTCCGTGGGAAAGCTCACCGACCCCGAGGACGGGCGGGCCATGGCCCGGCTGGGCCACGACGTCTACGCCACGCTGGCGACCATGGGCGTGCCGACCTTCGCCTTCATCAACGGTGCGGCGATGGGCGGCGGACTGGAGATCGCGCTGGCCGCCGACTACCGCACGGTCTCCGCCGGCGCCACCGGCATCTCGCTGCCGGAAGCCTTCCTGGGCCTAATCCCCGGCTGGGGCGGCGTCTACCGGCTGCCGCGGCTGATCGGCCCGGCCAACGCGGTCAAGGTCATGATTGAGAACCCGCTGAGCAACAACAAGATGCTCAACGGCCCGGCTGCCTACCGGCTGGGCATCACGGACGCGCTGTTCGAGCCGGCCGATTTCCTGGAGCAGTCGCTGGCCTGGGCCGCGAGGATCCTGAGCGACGACGACGCCCGCCGCCAGGTGGCCGGACGCCGCGCCGAGACCTCCGCCGCCACCGAGACTGACTGGGACCAGGCCATCGCCGCCGGGCGGGCATTCGTCGAAGCCAAGACCTCCAACGCTGCGCCGGCGCCGGCCAAGGTGCTGGACGTGATGGAAGCCGGCCGCGGCAGGAGCCAGCAAGAATCCGCCGACCTGGAAGTCGAAGCGCTGGCCGAGCTGATGCAGACCCCGCACTTCCGCGACACCGTATACGCCTTCCTGGGGCTGGTGCAAAAGCGGTCCAAGCGCCCGGCCGGTGCGCCTGACCCGCAGCTGGCCCGGCCGGTCACCAAGGTGGGCGTGGTCGGCGCCGGCCTGATGGCCAGCCAATTGGCTCTGCTGTTCGCCCGGCAACTGAAGGTGCCGGTGGTCATGACGGACATCGACCAGGCCCGGGTGGACAAGGGCGTGGGCTACGTCCATGCCGAAGTGGACAAGCTGCTGGCCAAAAAACGCATCTCTCCCGATGCGGCCAACCGCACCAAGGCCTTGGTCACCGGTTCGGTCTCCAAGCAAGCCTTCGCAGACGCCGACTTCGTGATCGAGGCGGTGTTCGAGGAACTGTCCGTCAAGAAACAGGTCTTCGCCGAAGTGGAAGCAGTGGTCTCCGAGAACTGCATCCTGGCCACCAACACCTCCTCGCTCTCCGTCACCGAGATGGCAGCGGACCTGCTGCATCCCGAACGGGTGATCGGCTTCCACTTCTTCAACCCCGTCGCCGTGATGCCGCTGCTGGAAATCGTGCGCGCGCCAAAGACCAGCGACGAAGTCCTCTCCACCGCCTTCGTCCTGGGCAAGGCGCTCAAGAAGACCACCGTGCTGGTCCAGGATGCCGCAGCCTTTGTGGTGAACCGCGTCCTGCTGCGACTGATGGGCGAAGTGGCGACGGCGTTCGACGAAGGCACCCCCGCGGATGTGGCCGACAACGCGCTGAAGCCCATGGGCCTGCCGATGACCCCGTTCACCCTGCTGGCCATGGTCGGCATCCCGGTGGCCCAGCACGTCACCGAGTCGCTGCACGCCGCGTTCGGCGACCGGTTCCGCGTCTCCGCCAACCAGCAGCGGCTCATCGACAACGGCATCAAGTCCTTGTGGGTGACCGACGAGAGCGGCCGGCAGGTCATCCCCGAGGCCACCCTCGCGCTGCTGGAATTCGGTGACTCCCCCAGCACCTCCGAACAACTGCTCCGCCGCACCCAGGACGCCCTGGCCGAGGAAATCGGGCTCATGCTCGACGAAGGCGTGGTCGCCGCACCCGAGGACATCGACCTGTGCATGATCATGGGCGCCGGCTGGCCGCTGCATCTGGGCGGCATCACCCCCTACCTGGACCGCGTCGGCGCCTCCGAACGAATCAACGGCCGGAAGTTCCACCCCAACCGGTAGGACCGCCGCGACGCGCCGCCGTCGTCCTTCTGAAGTGAGGACGACGACGGCGCGCGCCGCTGGGCGCACGCGGCCGTCGGCAGGGAGACTTCCTACGGCGACGTGCGTCCGACGGTGGATGTCAGGAGCGGGCCGGGCGCTGGATGGCCATGGCGCATCCCATGGAGACCAGCACCGCGATGACGGCCAGGAGCAGCATGCCGCCGAAGCCGCCGCCGGAGGACTCAATCAGCATGCCGCTGACCACCGGCCCGATGGCGAAGCCTGAACCGATCATCAAGTTGGTCGAGTTCATCACATGGCTGCCGCCAATGTCCGACAGGGACGCGAGCAGGTAAGGAAGAATGAACGTCCACGCGAACTTGAAGACCAGGGCGGCGATCGCGAACCGGATGAGTCCCGGTGCTCCGAACAGCAGCGCGACGCTGCTGCCTAGCGCCAAGTACCCTGCGAGCAGGAACCATTTGCGCTTGGGGCTGTCCCCTAGGAAGGTCGCCACCAGCGGCGCCGCGATGCCCGGGATCGTGGCAATGGCCAGCACCAGGCTGGACGTCGAGAGATCGATGCCTGCACCACCCGAGATCTGTGCCATGAAGGACCAGACACCGCTAAGACCGATGTAGAACAGCAGCACGGCGGCGAGCCCGATCACGAATTTGACCTTCGAGCCCGCACGAGCTGGATGCTTTTCCGCAGCCGGGATATTCGCTTCCGCTAGTGGTCGGCGCAGCATGTCGCCGTCGACCATCCGCACCACGGGCAGGCAGCAGGCCGTGAGGGCAGCCATCGTCCAGTAGATGGCGGATACGTCGGCGTCTGCGTACAAAGCCGGGAACGCGAACAAGATCACGGCACCCATCAGCAGTTGGAACACCACAAAGACGCCGAACCCGCGGCTGGGGTTGGCCGTCTTTCCGCTGAGGGTCAGGATGATGACGGTGATGGATCCGGCCGCCAGCGACGTGATCACGCGAAGGACTACCAGCAGCGCGAAGCTGTCCACGAACCCGGAGGCCAGGTTGCCGGTAATTGCGATGGCGGTGCAGACGTACGTGACGGTCCTCAGGTTCAGCCGGTTAAGCCACAGGTAGGCCGGGACTGTGGCAAGGCTGAACGCCCCCAGTTCAAGGGAGAACAACATACCCAGTTCAGTCGGCGTCAGACCGAATTGCTCGATCAGCTTGCCAGCGATCACCGGCGCGATCAGAAGCACCATGTACAGCACGGCGCTGAAAACGGCGATGTAGGTGTAGATCCCCCGGTCGGTGCCAGCGGCAGGGCGCGCGGAAGTCAGGGTAACGGACATCAGTGTCCTTTCGGATTGGATGAAAGAGCTGGTGCTCCGGTAGGCAGGCCCAGCCGAAGCCACCGGGGTGATTCGTGCGGTTTAGCGGAACAGGGGTCAGGCGTTGGCCGTTTCCGCTTCCGTCGGAGCGGATTCAGGTGCAGCGGCGTCGTAGACCTTGCGTCCGGCAAACCAGGTCTGCCGGGCGCTGATGTTGCGCACTTCATCCACGGGTACGTCATGGGGGTTATTCGTCAGCACGATGAAATCGGCGGACTTCCCCGGCACCAGCGAGCCGGTGACGTCATCAAGGCCCATCGCCTCGGCGCTGGCCGTGGTGTAGATGCGGACGGCCTCATCCAAAGTGATGGCCTGCTCTTTCCACAGCGTCCCCGGAAATTGGCCGGTAGGGTCCTGCCGGGTCACCAGACCGTAAATGCCTTCCCAGGCGTTCGGCGAGACGCTGACCGGCCAGTCCGACCCGCCGGCGATCCGGGCACCCGCGTCAAGCAGGCTTCTGTTTGGCTGCATCTTCGACGCGCGCTCCGCGGGCAGCACCGCAGCGATCGCTTCCGAGATCACCCCGGGGAACCACAGCGAGGGCGAGATATCGGCGGTAACGTCCAGCTGCGCAAAGCGGCTGATGTCGTCGGGATGCACGAACTGTCCGTGCGCGATGTGGTATTTCGGCCCGGTGTAGCCCGCGGCCCGCACCTTTTCAACGGTGTCCAGGACCAGCCGAACCGAGGCGTCGCCGGTGCAGTGGATCTTGGCGGAGATCCCCCGTGCGGCCGTGCTCATCAGCCATTCCTCCAACTCCGCCGGATCCATCGTGGTCCCGCCGCAGTGGCACTCCGGGAAGCCGGACACCGGCAGGTAAGGCTCGATGAAGGCCGCGGTGCCGGCCGGCGGAACGCCGTCGAGGAAAATTTTGATGAAGTCCGGCCGGTGATGGCGCGAACGCGTTTCTTCACGGTGGGCAATGATCCCCTCACCCAATGGCTGGGTGCCGAAAATGAAATCGTTGGCCTGCATGGAGGACACCACCCAGGCATGCAGCTCGCCGTCGTCATCAAGTTGTTTGAGGGCACGCATGAGTGGGAGCGATGCAGCTGCGTCCTGGAACCCCGTGACCCCGTAGGAATGCAGGATCTCAATGCCGCGCGCGGCCGCCTGTGCCAATTGCTCTGTGCTCACCGGCTGCAGGCTGGCGAGTGTCTGCTCCACGATCACGCCACCGGCCTCGATCAGCACCCCGGTGGCAGCCCCGGACTCATCGCGCAAAATCTGCCCGCCAGCGGGATCGGGCGTGGCCGCCTCGATGCCGGCCAGCTCCAGGGCTCGCGAATTTGCCCAACGGTTGTGCTTCGAGTCGTCTTTGAGCAGGGCAGGACGGCCGCCCGTTGCCGCATCCAGTCGTGCCAGCGCGTCCGCCGAGTTCATTTCGTTCATCAAGCCGGAGCCCCAGCTACCACCGACTACCCACTCGTCCGGTTCGAGTCCGACCGCGTAGGAGGCAATCGCTGCCAGGAAGCCGTCCAGGTCCAGCGTGGGCGGCGCGTCCAACTCAAACAGATCCATCTGACCGGCGATCATGTGGTGGTTGTGGACGTCCATCAGGCCCGGCATCACAAAGGCGCCGTCCAGATCGACGGTGAGGGTCTCCGGCCCGCGCAGTTGCTCGGCCCGCTCCCCTATCGCCTGGATGAGGCCGCCCCGGATCGCCATCGCCGTGGCGCGGGGTGTACCCGCATCGAGGGTCTCGATCACGCCGTTGACCAGCACCACATCCGCAAAATCTTCGGCCACGTATTGCTCCTCTTGTTGAACCGTTTAGTTATTCGAGCATCAGCGTATGTGTGACCGGCGCCATTCGACTTGACTCTCAGAGCATGACGCTTGATTTCTACGGCAGGAGAATCACAGGCCTTCAACTTCTCTATTTCGACTGGGCAGCATTTTGAACGCTCTCTCCTGCGCCGGACAAATCTAGGGTCGGCGCCTCCGAATGAATTAACGGCCGGAAGTTCCACCCCAACCGGTAGGATCGCGGCGTGGAAAGCCTCCCGCTTAGGAAAGCAGCTCGAGCTCCCAGTCCTTAAGGTCGGCCACCGGCGCGAACAGGCGCGCGTCGATCTCGTCGAGGGGCAGGCCGTTGCGGACGCGGTTGGGCCAGTCCCTGTTGCCCAGAGCCGCCTTCCCCAGGGCGACGACGTCGGCCGCGCCGTCGGCCAGCATGGACACGGCCGTCTCCGGGTCGTCCAAGTGGCCGTTAGTGATCACCGGTAGCCCGGAGTGCTGTTTGGCCAGGGCGGCAAGCGAGGGGCCCTTGTCGCCGAAGGCCGGGGCGTAGGCCTTGTACTCGGTCGTGTGGATGAAGTCGATGCCCGTGGCGGCCAGAGTGGAGAAGATGACGGCTGCCTCCTCGGCGCCGCCGGCCCACCGGTGGTCGTGGTCGCTGACCTTCGACTGGGAGATGCGGATGCCCAAGGTCGTCTCCGGACCCACGGCCTCGCGCACGGCGCGGGCTATCTCCGCGGCGAAACGCACCCGGTTCTGCGGTGAGCCGCCGTACTCGTCGGTGCGCAGGTTGAGATAGTCGGTAAGGAACTGGTCTAGCAGGTAGCCGTTGGCACCGTGGATTTCAACGCCGTCGAACCCGGCCTCCTCTGCGTGCAGCGCGGCGGCCACGAAGCCCTGGCGGACCTCCTCCATCTGCTCCCGCGTGACTTCGGAGGGCACCCGGTACGGGCCTTCGCCGCGGTAGAAGCCCAACTGCTCCCCCTTGGGGGCGACCGCCGAGGGGCCGATCGTGGAGTCCATGAAGCGGCTGCCCTGGGCTTGGGACCCGGCGTGCATGAGCTGGGCGAAGATCGTGGACCCGGCCGCGTGGACAGCGTCGACGACCGTCGTCCACGACCGCGCCTGCTCGGCGGTCGCCAGACCGGGCTGATACAGGTAGCCCTGGCTGTAGGCGGTGTCTGGGTAGACGCCCTCGGTTATCAGCAGCCCGAATCCGCCGCGCGCGAAGGCCTCATAGTAGGAGACCATCTTCTCCGTCACCATGCCCTCCTCGGTGGCGCTGATGCGGGTCATGGGGGCCAGAGCCACACGGTTTGGCAGCTGCGTGGAACCGATCTGCAGGGGTGACCAGAGCGGGGTGAGGTCAGTCACGAGGATCTCCTTGCCTTTTTCCCAGGGTCGGGGTCCACCTGTAGTGACAGGTTTACACCGACCCGGATGAGCCGGCAAAAGTCAGTAGGTCTGCGCCCTTTGCTTGTAGCACGGGAGTCCCGTAAGTTTGCGGGAGGTTGCCACCGCTCAACGAGAGCCGTCACGAGGGGCGGAGCAGCCTGCCTCTCTCCTATGCCGGGGGGAGGTACACTCCTCCGGGCCCGCGCCAGCGGGACCGGTAGTCAAAGCGGCATCTCCCGCGAACGGTTTGGAAGGTTTTGCTCAATCTGTACCGGCAATCTTTCTATGTCCCATCGGAGTCACCATTGGCATAAGTGAGATCAGGCGATTGCCGTATGTGTACCGGCAGGAAGACTCCGAGGAAGAACAGTAGTACTCCTTTTGGCAATGGATGCCGGCAGAGCATGGCAGGGGCAGTGAACCTCTTAGCCCACAAAGGCGTCTCTAAAGATGACGGCGGGGTACGCCGGGGCCGAGGCGCCTCCACACTGCCCTGTACAGGGGCACAGCCCGCACTCCACGGAACATCCCGCCGTCACATACTTCAGGATTCGGCAAGCTTCGTCTGGGAAGGTCAGCCTATGACTCTTGATGCGAGCCCCAGCAGGCGCACACTGCTGGGTGTGTCCGCGGCGGCCTGTTCTGCCTGTGTCCTGGCTGCCTGCGCACCTCCGGGAAGCGGCAGCGGCCAAACCGCGTCAGACGCCAACGGCCTAGCCGGAGGCTCTCCGGCTACTGCGGCTTCCGGCGGCACACCGGTGCAGGTCCTGAAGCTCGCCGACGTTGCCGTCGGGGACAGCGCGAGCGGCGAGGCCAGCGGTCAGAAGGTTCTGGTTTACCGCCCGGATGAGAAAACCGTGGACGCCTATAGCGCCATTTGCACGCACCAGGGCTGCACGGTGGCGCCGGCGGGCGCCGAATTCCACTGCCTCTGCCATGGCTCTGTTTACAGTGCCCAGGATGGCTCCGTGCTGGGCGGACCAGCGCCGAAACCGCTACCACGCTTTGCCGCGGCCATCGAGGGAGACTGGATCACCGTCACCGTGTGAAGTGTGCTTCGTTCCCGTCGATTCCTGCGGTTCGGTTAGAAAGATCCAAGGAACGTCCGGAACAATAACGGACATGACTTCCTCCCTGCCTTCACGCCGAGCCATACTGACCGCCACTACCGCCGCTGGTTCCGTGGGCGCGCTAACAGCCTGCTCTCCTTTTCAGGACTTCACCGGCGCGCAAGGCGCTTCCGCGTCGCCTATCGCAACCGACGGGACGCCGGTCCGCGTGGGTAAGCTGAGCGACGTGCCGGTCGGCGGGAGCGCCAGCGGTGAAGCCGAGGGGCAGAAGGTCCTTGTCTACCGTCCCGATGAGACGACGGTACTTGCCTACAGTGCGGTGTGCACCCACCAAGGCTGCGCCGTGCACGCCACGGACAGCGAATTCGCCTGTCCGTGCCACAACTCGACCTTCGCGCTCGACGACGGGACGGTGACGGGTGGGCCGGCACCGGCGCCGCTCCCCCGTTATGCCGCTGCCATCGACGGCGAGTGGATCACCGTCACGCTCTAACTCAGGTCTCCGCCTACCCTCTTTCTTCCTCAGTGTCCTTGGAACGCCTCGGCCAGCCACCAGGAGCCGCCGTCGGAGGCGATCTTGGCGTCAATGATTAAGGGACGGGCGGGCGAGGACGCCAGCCATGCGGACACGCCGGCGAGGTCATCCAGTGTCCTGACGGTGATTCCGTCGGCGCCGAAGCCGCGGGCAATCGCCGCAATGTCCGTATCGGGGAAGGTGACCGTCGACAGGTCGACGGGAGGACCGCCGCCGTCGTTGTTGCCGAAGTGGTGCACTTCGGCGCTGTAGGCGGCGTCGTTGTAGACAATCACGACCAGCGGCAGGCCGAGCCGCACGGCGGTCTCCAGCTCTGCAATCGACATGAGGAACCCACCGTCGCCGGTGCCGAGGACCGGCAGCCTGTCCGGCTGCGCCATGGCAGCGCCGATCGAGGTGGCCAGTCCCAGGCCGATGGACTGGAAAGCCTGGGTGAAGCAGAACCCGAACTCGTCGGGCACATCAAGGTACTGGCTGGGGTAGCCCATGAAGTTGCCGGAATCGATGGAAACGATGCGGTCGGCCGGCAGCAGTTGGTCCAGTCGGGCGGTCAGCAGCCGCGGGTCAATCCGGTCCTCGGTGGACAGGTCCTCGACCGGGACATCCTGCCAGCGGACGCCGGCGCGGATGCGGTCCCGAACCGGCCCGGTTCGGTACTTGGCGGCCAGTAGGCCACGTCGGCGAAGGATTTCCAGCACGGCGTCGGCGGTCTGCCCGCTGTCCCCCAGGACGCCGAGGTCCACCGGCCGGTTGGCGCCGAGTGCGGAGTCCTCCACGTCCACCTGCGCGACTTTGGCGCCGCGGCCGATCAAGGCTCCCTGCCGCATGGTCCACATGTTCAGCGTGCAGCCGAAACCAACAATCAGGTCCGCGTCCGCGATGAGCTCCGCGGACACCGGGGAGGAGAAGCCGCCGGAGATGCCCAGCGAGAATGGCTCGCCGTTGAACAGTCCCTTGGCGACCGCCGACGTGGCAAGCAGCGCGCCGGCCTGGGCAGCCAAGGCCCGCAGTTGGTCACCGGCGCCGCGCGCACCGCGACCGGCTACGAAAACGGGACGTTCGGAGGCGGCAATCAGCTCGGCTAGGGCTTCGGCGGCGGCCGGCGCCGGCCGGACCGGCAGCGCCGCGGAGACCGTGGCGGCCGGGCCGGTCTCCGCGGCTGCGGGTGCCGGCTGGGCCTGCACATCCAGCGGCAGGTTCAGCACCACGGTGCGGCGCTCATTCACCGCCGTGCGGTAGGCCCGGACGGTGTCTGCGACGGCGCTGGCTGCTGAATGCACCCGCTCGGACTCGGCCCCCACGCTGCGGGCGAAGCCGGGCTGGTCCATGGCGAAATTGGACCGGACAGCCGAACCGGCGGTTTCGGCGGCCAACACCAACATCGGCGTCCGGGACTTGGCCGCCTCGCCGATGCCGGTGGCGGCGTTGGTCAGTCCGCATCCCTGGTGCACGGTAACGATGCCCAGCCTGCCGGACATCCTTGAGTACGCGTCCGCCATGGTGGCGGCCCCGCCCTCATGACGGCTGGCCGTGAACGGCACGCCGGCGGCCTTCAGCGCATTCGTGACCGCGAAATTGCCGCTGCCTACCACCCCGAAGGCGTGCCCGGCGCCGAGCCCGGCCAAGGTCTGTCCGATTAATTCGGCAATGGTGCGGGGCGGGTGCATGCGGGCACTCTCTTTCAGAATGTGTGAAGCGGCAGGCGGAACGTGGGCTGGCCGCAAAGGGAAACTGCCTGCCTTTAGCGCTCGACCATGGCAAAGATCCGGGCCGGGCTGCCGGTGCCGCCGACAATCGGCAGCGGCGCCACCACGATCACAGCGCCGGTGGTGGGCAGTTGCGCCAGGTTCTGCAGCGAGGTGATGCCGTACTTGTTGTTGCCCATCAGGTAGTGGTGCATCGGGAAGATCGGATCCAGCGCCCCGGCGTTGCCGGCATCGATGCCGACCGTTTCCACGCCGACGCCGGAGATCTTCGTCTCCTCGGCCAGCCACCGCGCGCACTCAACGGTGAATCCGGGGGTGTGGGAACCGGCGTCGTCCGCGTTGAGGAACTTCTCTTGGTCCTGGGCATAGGCATCCCAACCGGTGCGGAAGAGCACCCATCCGTTCTCCGGGATTGGCCCGTGCTGCTCTTCCCACGCTTGGACGTGGTGGACGTCCAGCAGAAAGTCCGGGTCCGCGGCTGCTTCGGCGGAGAAATCAAGCACGACGGCGGAGCCCACCAAACGGGGCAACGGCAGCTGGGCGACGTCGTCGCCTTCGCGCCCGGTGGCCCAGTGGATGGGCGCATCGATGTGCGTGCCGATGTGCTCGCCGGTGTGAATGTTCTGGTGCTTCCACATCGGGCCGCGGTGGTCATACGCCGCGATCTCTTCGAGGCTGAAGTCGATCAGGTTGGCAAACGGGTCCGGCAACCGCAGCGTGGGTGTCTGGGCGGAAAGCTTGTTGGTCAGGTCAATCAGCTCGATCCGTCCGCTGGACAGCGAGGTAAGCAGGTCGGTCAGTTGGCTCATGGACTTCACTTTCGTCACGGCAGGCTGCCTCGGATAGCGCACCAGCGCTGCAGCGGTTCCTGCCAACAGGGGGGGGTTAGAACAGGGCGGCTTTGGGAACTGTGGGGAAGATCGAATCGAGCTCTGCGAGGTCATCACCGGTGGGCCGCCAGCCTGCCGATTCGGCGTTCTGCCGGACCTGCTCAGGCTTGGTGGCACCGGCGATTACCGACGCAACGGAGGGGCGGGAGGCCAGCCAGGAGAATGCCACCTCAATCTCCTGCAGCCCGCGATCGGCGGCGAAGCGGGAGAAAGCACCCAGCTGCTCCCAGTCGGCGTCCTTGAGCAGGTTGCTGCGCGAGTGGGTCAAGCGGCTGCCCTCCGGCGCCTGGCCGTCCTTGTATTTGCCCGTCAGCAGGCCGTTGGCCAGCGGGAAGTACGGCAGCACGCCCAGCCCATAGGCTTCGGCAGCGGGCGTGACTTCGAGTTCCGCCCTGCGGTCCAGCAGGTTGTAGTGGTTCTGGCTGGAAATGAACGGCGTGTAGCCGCCCATGCGGGCAGTGAATTCAGCCTCGGCGATCTGCCAGCCGGCCCGGTTGGAGTGGCCGATGTAGCGCACCTTGCCGGCGCGGACCAAGTCATCCAAGGCGGACAAGGTCTCCTCGATCGGCGTCAGCGGGTCAGGAGTGTGGAACTGGTAAAGGTCGATCCAGTCCGTGCCCAGCCGGCGCAGGGACGCTTCGGCAGCCTTGACGATGTACCGCCGTGAGCCGCGTGCGCCGAAGTCCTCGCCGTTGGCACCGCGCATATCCATGCCGAACTTGGTGGCCACCACTACGTCGTCGCGGCGGGCGCCGAGCGCCTTGCCCAAGAACTCCTCGCTCAGTCCAGGAGCCTTCCCATAGGTGTCGGCCACATCGAAAAGGGTCACACCAGCGTCGAGCGCGGCCGTGACGACGGCGTTCGTGCCCTCTTGGGTCTCGGTGGGAGTGCTTGAGCGGCCCAAGTTATTGCAGCCGAGCCCGACGGCGGAGACGGTCAATCCGGACTTGCCCAGACGGCGGTATTCCATCGATGCATCCTTCTCGCTTGAAGTTGGTGGCCCGCCTCAAATCCTACCTGCGGAGACTGCGCCGGTGATCTACGGCACGTCACGCGGGGGCCGTCGGCGTTGCCGCTTCTGCCTTTAGGTGCCGCTGCACATATGATCGAAACCATGGCCAAAGTTCTGACTTCCCTTCCCGTCGGCGAACGCGTCGGCATCGCCTTCTCCGGAGGACTCGATACGTCCGTTGCCGTTGCGTGGATGCGCGACGGCGGAGCCGTGCCCTGCACCTACACGGCCGACCTCGGCCAGTACGACGAGCCGGACATTGACGCGGTGCCCGGCCGCGCCGCCGAATACGGCGCCGATATTTCCCGCCTGGTGGACTGCAAGCCGGCTTTGGTGGAGGAAGGCTTGGCCGCGCTGGCCTGCGGCGCCTTCCACATCCGCAGCGGCGGACGCTCCTACTTCAACACCACCCCGCTGGGCCGTGCCGTGACCGGCACGCTGCTGGTGCGCGCGATGCGCGAAGATGGCGTGGACATCTGGGGCGACGGCTCCACCTACAAGGGCAACGACATCGAGCGCTTCTACCGCTATGGGTTGCTGGCCCACCCGCGGCTGCGCATTTACAAGCCGTGGCTGGACCCGCACTTCGTCTCCGAACTGGGTGGCCGCCAGGAGATGTCCGAGTGGCTGACCGCGCACAACTTCCCCTACCGCGACTCCGCCGAAAAGGCATACAGCACCGACGCCAACATCTGGGGTGCCACGCACGAGGCCAAGACCTTGGAGCACCTGGGCACCAGCCTGGAAGCGGTCGAGCCGATCATGGGCGTGGCCTTCTGGCGCGAGGAGGTCGAGATCGCCACTGAAGACGTTTCCATTCGCTTCGAGGCCGGCCGCCCGGTGGCCATCAACGGCACCGAGTTCGCCGACGCCGTCGCCCTGGTCAACGAGGCCAACGCCATCGGCGGCCGCCACGGCCTGGGCATGTCCGACCAGATCGAGAACCGGATCATCGAGGCCAAGTCGCGCGGCATCTACGAAGCTCCGGGCATGGCGCTGCTGCACATTGCCTACGAGCGGCTGCTCAATGCCATCCACAACGAAGACACCGTGGCCAGCTACCACGCGGAAGGCCGCCGCCTGGGCCGCCTGATGTACGAAGGCCGCTGGCTGGATCCGCAGTCGCTGATGCTGCGTGAATCGCTGCAGAAGTGGGTCGGCTCCGCTGTCACCGGCGAGGTGACCCTGCGCCTGCGCCGCGGCGAGGACTACACCATCCTGGACACCACCGGGCCGGCGCTGAGCTACCACCCGGACAAGCTATCCATGGAGCGCGTAGGCGACGCCGCCTTTGGCCCGCTGGACCGCATCGGCCAGCTGACCATGCGCAACCTGGACATCGCTGACTCCCGCTCGCGGCTGGAGCAGTACGCCGCACTGGGACTGGTGGGCGGCCCGACCGCCGAACTGGTCGGCGCACTGGAAGCCGGCGGCGCCACCGAGATTGCAGATACGGCCACGCTGGATGCTGCCGGCCGCGCAGCCGACGAGGCACTGGACCGCGCCGCTTTCGACGCCGGTACCGACTGATCGACCCGGCTCCGACCGCAGGGCCGTAGCAGAGGCCCGGTGCCCCTCGTCCAGGGGTGCCGGGCCTTTGGCTTACCTACTTCAGCGGGGGTCGATGCGCACGGTGGCTGCACGGACCCGGTCAGTGAGCATGGACGGCAGCTAGGGACCGGTTCCCTTTCAACCGTGGACCACACCGACTGAGGTCGGCGGCAACCCAAGAAGGCTGGCACCCTTTCCAAGTGCCGGCCGGGATCAACCGCCCTGGTGCGGGACGGGGGGCCTCCGGAACCGGCGTTGAGGGGTGCGTGGACAAACAGAAAAGGGCCGGCCTGTGGGCCGCCCGTTTCCGCTCCTCGGACAAAGAAAAACGTGAACCGCGCATAGCGGAATGTTGTCTCGAACCCGGACGCCCGACGCGGCAGGCATGGCACCCGAAGGTACCACCGGGTGCCTCTTAGCCCGCCGGGAGCCGCGGCACTTTGTTGCTTGACTGGTGGCCGCGTCGAACAGCGGTCCGACGCCTGATGAGTAGCTGCCGTGGTTCGCACTCCGGCGGCAGACCGCCCGCCCCTTGGTTTACCAAGTAGCTCCGGCCGGGCGGCCATGGCTAGGCACGGCTATCAGTCTCCCCACAGGTAGGAAGTTATTGCTTCGCAACCTCAGGTTCCTCCCCGCCATACACTGCCGCGGTTAGCGTGAGAGGAACGTTGTTACATCACAGACAGGGACATCATGCGCACCTTGGCCACACTGACAGCCGGTGCTGTCGTACTGCTGGCGTTGGCCGGCTGCAGCAATGATCCGAAGTCTGGGATATCTGCTCTGGAAGCTCCGGCCGGTCCGGCCGATACCTTCGCCGGTGGCGCCGAAGCCCTGGGCGTAGCCCCAGGCAGCACGCGGCTGTTGGTGGAGGAGGGCGGTTATACGTTCCATATTGCGGCGCCGGACAAGGCTGAGAAGGGCAGCGTGTGTCTGGTAATCCAGACCCAGGAACCGGAAACCGCCGCTTCCGGTTGTGGCAACATTCCCAGCTTGCACCCGTTGGAGCTGGGAACCGCTGGCGTCAGCGCGAAGCTCACTGTGGATGATTATGACGCGGGCACGGAATTGGGCGAAGGCTGGCGACAACTCCACAAGAACCTGCTGGTACGCGGACTGTAGCGATTCCATTTTTGTATAGACGGAGGGGAAGATGAGTGAGTAAGCGCGCAAGACAGCTTCTGCCTTGACGACGGTACTCGGGCTTCTTGGCTTGGTTACCGCCTGCGGTGCCGCAAGTGGTCCTGGCCAGCAGTTGCCCGAGTTCACATCGCTGAACGATGCGTACCAAGCAGTCGACGCCGTACTGGACTGCGCGGATGATGCAGGTGACCCGCTATTCAAACACCCGGATGAAGGTGGGCCTACCGGAGAAGCAACGCGATGCACCAAAACGGTTGAAGTTCTCTGGTTCGACAGCCAGGAAGCCTATGACAACGTGCACGAACTCTTTGCCAATGCTGCGGGTGGACCCGAGTCGGCTGTCTATTTCGTTGAGGGCCGCAACTGGTTTGTCGTTGCGTATGCGGAAGTCGCCATAGGAGTCGAGAAACCCGAAAGAAACACGGACTTGGAAGCTCTCGCAGAGAACCTCGGCGCCAAATACACAGTGAAGCAGTAGCACCAGCGAGCCAAAACATTAGGCTGTTCGGCCATTCGCCTGGGCCACGCATCGCCAGCGGAGCGACCCTCCTGATGTCGGCGTTGACCTGCCTATCGGCACCAACCGGCCGCGCCAGCGGACGCCCGAATTGGTGAGCTCTGCAAACCCTTCACCAGCACCCCCGGACCTGCATCCGTGTGACCCCCCGGGCGCCGCGGCCGGCCCCCGCATAGCTTATCGGCTATAGCTTTCGCGATTGGGAATTTATTTCCGCGATAAAGATGAGCGTGAACTTATGCATGTCCGTGAATGGCTTATCCAACAGTGATGTATTCACCTAACCAGCGAAAAGGACTAATTGATGGATGTGATCATAACGTGGGCTCTTTTCTTTGGGCTTGCGACGGTTATTGTATACTCAAGCAGGAAAGAACAGACAGCCCACGCAGAAGCTGCCCACCGTGACGGGAAGAGGCTGCCTCGCAACCGCGTCGCGAGAATGTTCGCGTCCTACACGGTTCTGGACTGGGGTCTCTTTATTGGTGCTGTCGGGTTCCTCATCTCGGCTGTCTCAGGAACCGCCCGTGTCTTACTCTGAGTGCTCTTCGCGAGTAAACCACTGAAGCAAAAGTACTAGGCCGAACAAGTGCCCCTTTAACTTGGGATAATAAAGGTGCCAAAGCCCAAAAATCGCCAAGTCGTATTTCCCGAGACACCGTCACGGCCTGCGACGCCGGGCGAAGTCTGCGCTCGAGTCACTGGACGATGATTCCCGCGCCAGCCCGTCCGGCTGCTGCGACCGGCTGCTGGGTCGGTAACCATTCCTTCCCACCGACCCATGGGATTCATAAGGTCGGCTAGCTACAGTGCCCCACATGGGGTGTATGCATCGGCGAAACCAAGCGGTGTTGTCGTGAAGAACCGCACAGCGGTCCTGGCCATTTCGGTTCTCGCAGTGCTTCTGGCCGGCTGCGGAAGCTCTGCCGGCAGTGGAGCTTCAGGCAAAATCGTCACCGGGCCGAATGGCGTAATGCTGCTGGTGCACCCAAGCAGCGCCCAAACGAACTCCGTGATGGAAGCCGCTTTCGACGGAACACTTGTCGTAGGCGAGGACGATTGCATTATCGGGAGGACCAGCGATGGGCGGGACTTTGGGCTGCTGTTCCCGGCAGGGGCACGGTTCGGAGCTGGTGACCCGCCGACCGTTGAGGTGGAAGGCCACTCCCTTCAGGTCGGAGATCCCGTTAGTTTGGGCGGTGGATACCTGTCCCGTAGCGACATTGGAAAAGTACTGGGTGGTGCACCGGACCAGTGTCTCCGCGAGGAGACGTTCTACGTCCAGACTTTCTGAGAGCCCCGGTTCCTACTGATCACGGAGAAGGACGGGCGCCAGCCGTCCCGTTCGTGGCCGGCTACTGGGCCGGGGATCGTTGACAGGCAATACAGGTAAAACGATGATTGCGACATGATCAGCCAGCGAGTCACACCTCTTCGTGTTCTCCTCGGAGCACTTGCCCTGGGGACATTGCTCACCCAAGTCGTGATTGTTCCGAGCACCGCGGCTGAGTACGCCGAGGCCTACCCCGAGGTTGCGTATCTGGCGGCACCGTACGTCACTGCAATCGTGGTTGCAATCGGCGGATTTGAGGTGGCTTTGCTGGCAGTATGGCAACTACTTTCGGCCGCGGCGGCCGGCGGGGCCTCGCCCCGTCGGGCAAAGCTATTGGCTCATGTCCTGGCAGTTTCCCTAAGTTTCATGGCAGTGATCTTCGCAGGTGTCTGTGTACACGCCGGATCTTTCGCAGCTGTCGGCGGGCCGGCGATGCTATTCGGGATTCTGGCCTCTCTCGCCCTTGTACTCGTCGCGTTCGTTCTCAGAAAAAAGGCCGTGGATTTCGTGCTGACAGATAATGTCGACGGCCCATTAGCGCAGCGAGGCCAGTACCCGTTCACCCCACCGCACAGCGAAGGACGAGCCTAAGCCCGTCCCGTTCCTGCGTCGTCTGCTCGGCCGTGGTGGTAGGTGTCGTCCACATGATCAGGCTTCCGTCACCCCCGCCCTACCCCTTCCGGCGCCTGAACACTACCCAAAGGCCCCGCACGGTTACGAACAGCACCAGGACGGCCCCCAGAGCGGCCAGTCCCATAAAACCGAGAGTGACTCCGATCCGGAGCGCAGAGGGCCGGATGTCGTCATTGGCCTCATCAATCCCACCAAAACCGAGCCAGGAGAAAAAGGCACTAGTCAGACCGACGATAACCATCATCGAGCCAACCCCGTACACCGCTGCATTCGATAACCGGTGCACTTCTCCACGCCCCCTCGTCGCCCTATCTTCCGGCCATCCTATGAGCTGCTCAATCTACCTTGGAGGGCCCGCCGCAGAGTGACCGATTCCAACACCGCCTTCACTGTGCCCCATCCTTGCTCCCGGGCAGGGGTGGCGCGGTATCCGGGCGCGCCTGTGCCCGCCGGTACACGGGCTATTCCCGGCCTTTACCGGCATCCACAGCGACGGGGGGCCTCCCTGAGGGCTGTTCCGGCCCTGGCTAGAAGGGTTCCTCCGAACTAACGAGCCACGCCGAGGCTTTGGCCGTCGTGGAATCGGGCATAAAGCACAAATCTTCGTCCGTCTGCCTTGTTATTGGCCCAGTCGAGGGCTTCATGAACGTCACGCACGCCGGTGAGCAGCCATTCGTCGCTTCCGTCAGCCACCACCCGGCCACCTCGATCCTTGATATGCCCCCAAAAATCCACCCGGTAATCAGGGTTCTCTTCAAGGGATGACTCAACCCGGGGATCGCTTGAACTTGCTTCCATTGGCTGGGGGTCCTGTTCTCGAGGGTGTTCACGGAAGCGTACTGGTAGGGCACCCGATGGGAAGAAAGGCGTAGCTCTTGGCGTGCCCCTTTAGAGCCAGCGACGGCGGGGGGACTTACGGTGCCTTGCCGGCCTGTACCCGTGGGGTACTTTCTTCGTTCCGCGGTTCCATACAACCCAAAGCCCAAGAGTCCCCAAGAGCATGGGATGGACCAGCGAGGCGGACTCGCCGGCCGTGGCAACCAAAAGGTAGAGGAAGCCGACCCAGCACAGCGCCACCAGGTACACGCCGACGACAAGGGTGCCCCTTCTGAAGTCCGGGCTGTGCATACGGTTCTTGACGAATGTTCCCTGGACAGACATACGCGCTCCCCTAGCTGGACCGTAGGACAGATGCGCTCATCACAGCACGAATCCGCCGCTACGTCGACAGCCGAGTAGGGATACCCGGGGGTGACCCCTGCGGGCCCGGCCAGCGGGAAGACTTAGGCTTAGCCGGGTCGCGTAGCGCCAGCGGAGAGGCCCCCAGCCATGGTCACCTACTTATGCATGCCTGTGAATGGCCCCAGCGCGATGGAATTCATGTTCCACCAGGGCTTGAATGTCCAGCTAGGAGATGCTTCATCGAGACACCTGTCAGGACATGCTCACGGTTATCGGCCCTTAAAAACGGGCAGAGGGAGTGGCTGCTCAAGGGCTCAGCGACTTGGAGGGGAGTGCTGGTCTGGACTCAGGGCGTGAAGGTGCGCGCCGGGCCGGCCCAGGATCTGGGTTCAGGCGAGTTTGGTTACCTGGTAAGTGTGGCCGGCCGCACGGAGTCGCTGCATGAGCACGTTGCCGAGTGCAGTGGCCGGTGTT